>NYTS01000023.1 GCA_002683655.1 Deltaproteobacteria bacterium | reverse complement strand
GCGTTCTGGAAACTCTTTGAGGTCTTCTGGCATCAGCAAGCAACGAACATGTCCTCCTGCTGTGATTTCGAGTTTCACCCGAAGATACGGATCTTCAGCGTCGAGGTACAGGCCAAGCTGTTCTCCGTGCTTGAGCAAGGCCAGCATGGGCATGAAACTCAGCACAACATCCCGAAAGTAAGCAAAGCCACCCCCCTGTAGAGGATGGATCAAGGCCAGTTCCTGGATCAGTTGCTGTCCTTCGAGGAAATAAAAGGCGAAGCGTTTGGTCGAATCAACGAAGGTGTAGATGCGGCTTTCGAGCAGCTCCATGCAGAATCTCTAGTCAATGTGAAGTGGTCAACTCAAGCAGCAAGATGGCAGGCCCGAGGAAAGGTTTCCAGGAAGCAGCCGAAGTGCTTCCAAAGCGTTTCAACAGACATTTGGCGCTGAATGAAACATTCCCCCAAACTGCGTAACAGGATGAAATTGACAGCCTGGTTCTCGGCTTTCTTGTCGTGAAGTAACAAGGCTCGAAATGCCGTAGCATCCAGCTGTGGTAGGGTGACCTTGGGAAGTAGGGGCAACAGAAAGTCACGGATGCGTTGATAATTCTCTTCAGTCAAATGGCCTTCCTGCCGGGAAACATAGGTCGCAAAGAGCATTCCAGTACCAACGGCCTCCCCGTGCAGCCACTGTCCGTAGCCAGCGTGGGTTTCAATCAGGTGTCCCAGGGTGTGGCCAAAGTTTAGCGTAGCCCGTAGTCCGGTTTCTTGCTCATCCTCTTCGACAACTCTGCGCTTGACGTCACAGGATCGGGTGACGACTTCTTCTAGAAATTCAAAATCCAGTGGCTCCAGCGTTTGCTGTTGTAGGAATTCGAAGAGTGAACGGTCGTGGATCAGTCCATGTTTGGCGAGTTCAAAGTAACCCGCTCGGAGTTCTCGAATTGGCAACGTCTTGAGAAATTCTAGATCAATACAGACGTACTCTGGTTGCTTGAAGACGCCAATCATGTTTTTGCCTAGCGGATGATTGACGGCAGTTTTACCCCCAACACTGCTGTCTACATTGGCAAGCAGGGTAGTAGGAACCTGTACGAAGGGAATACCACGCATGAAAGTTCCAGCGGCAAAACCAGCCATGTCTCCAATCACCCCACCTCCAAAGGCGATCAACCAGGTCTTTCGGTTGGCAGAGCGCTCCAGCAGGAAGTTATAAATTCTTGTCAGGTCAGCGAGGGTTTTGTGCTGCTCCCCATCAGGGATTACACAGGTCGCAGTCTCGAAGCCATTTTGCTGAAGTTCCGTAGCAAGCAGGTCTGGATACAGCCGTTGTAAGGCATCATTGGTCACCACAACTACCCGACGAGCGTTACGCTCCTGGAGTATTTTGGTCAAGGATGGAGACCAGTGGTTGGTTCCAATGGTAATTTGGTAACTTCGACCGGGTAGATTTACAGTCAATTCTTGCATCAGTCTTCCGCAGTAGGCAGAGAAATTGGGACGAAACGGTCTCGACCCATCGTCCAGAAGTTCATTTGGTGCCAGACCTCGCCATTGGGCTGGAATTCAAAGCGCCCAGTGACACCTTGAGTGGGCGGTTGGTTCAGCAAGGCCTCTCTCAGGGCATCCGGATCCTGATTCCCCGATTGCGTTAGCAGTTGCAACAACAGCTTGGCAGTATCGTACGCATAGGCCGTGTAAGCAGTTGGGCCAATATATCCTTGGTAGCGGTAGAAGAACCGCTCGTGCTCTGCGACAAAGTGCTGTACCTCTTGGGCTTCACTGCGAGGAAAGAAACTATCAGTGAAGACAGCGTGACGGATGGTTTCCCGTTTGGGGGCAAAGAGTAGCAGAGGATTGTTCCAGCCGCTGTCTCCCAAAATCAGAGAATCTTCGAGACCGTAGACTTCGAGATAGGGGAAGATAATCTCCAGGTCCTGGGTCTGGTCACCAGCAATCAGGAAGATCGCGTCAAAGTTCTGCTCCGGCACTCCCCGATCTTTTTGTTTTTCAATCAGGGCATCTTCTTCATCAGTTCGATAGCGACGGATGCCGGTGAAAGACTCAAACTCATCCACGAAGCTTTTCTGGCTGTTTTCGTAGCGCTGAATATTCTGAATTTGGGCACCAATCGCTCTGGCTTGTTCCCAGAAGACTCTTAGTTTCTCACGTCCCTCCCGACTGTCCGGATAGAGTACAACAAAGCGGCGTGCCTGTAGGTACTCGGTAGCGTAATCCAGTAGCGCCTCTACTTCTTGTTCCCAGCTGATGTTGTTGCGGAAAACATAGTCCCCCAGATCAGCGATACTGGTGGTCACCGAGAGTGAAATCATCGGTACTTTTAATGCTTCCGCTTCCGCCGCTGCTGCTTCAGAAGTTCTACGAGCCAGTGGGCCAATGACAGCCATCACATGCTCATCTTCTACCAATTCACGGAAGCCCTGCCGAGCGGTATCGGAATCTAGTTTCGTGTCACGGAACACAAATTCCCACCGAGGTGGTAGGGGTAGTTGTAGGGGTTCTGCCTTGATGATCTCAGTTTGATTGTCTGGCTGAGGAGTAGTCTGGTTATCTATCCGAGAAAATGTCACTGGATCTGCGAAATCAACTACAGGAGTGATATTGTCTGTCGAAGTGGCAACCACCATTTCTGCTTCCGTGGTCACGCTGGTATTGTCGGCTGGAGTTGATTTCGTGAGGTTGTCAACCAAAGGCTCTACAGTGTGGTTGTCCTTGGGGAGAGGAGGAGCTTCTTGTAAAGCCAGCCGCAACCCTTCAATCGTCTGCTGTGTCAAGCGTGCTGCGGTAGGAATGGTCGTCGTCAATGGCAGCAGCACACCAACTCGATAGGGTTTGAGTTGAGCACGACGTCGCAGGAACTCCTGTAAGTTCTCCAGGCGCAGGATCTCTGTACGATCTCCCTTCAGGCTGGCTTCCTGCAGCAGCTGCTCACAGAGCAATAGTCCCTCTGCATAATTCCTCTCCTTCACAAGCCTGTCCAAGCGTAGTTGGGGGAGTACCTGCTGAATAAAGGGAAGGTCGGCAAACTCATTACTGAATTGCTCAAGCACACTGGAATTAGAGATTTTTTCAAACAGGTTCTCTAGGGTTTTACTGAATTCTTTTTGCTGCTCGGTATCCAGTAAGCGTGCTTCCTCCAGGCGATAGCGCAAGGCGTCAGTCAGATTGCCCTGATTTTCAGCTGTTCGGCCACGTAGTGATAAGTAGTAGCGTAGTTGCTGAGAATCAGCATCTTGTACGAAAATAGATGCTGCGGCTTCCAAGGTGGGTGTCCAGACCGGGCTTTGCTCCAACCAGATCAGAAAAACCTGATCACGGTAGCGACTACGAGGATAGTGAGAGAGAAAGGCTTTTGCGAAGCTGTCTATGTTTGAACGATCTATTTGAGCAGCCCCGATTCGTAAGCGGTAGTATTCTTTCTCTTCTTCAGGCAACAAGGCTTGTTGGCGAATCAATTCTTCCGCAGCCAATTCTGGATTTGCTGGAAGCAAAGCATCCAGTTCTGGGATGTTCCCCCTGTAGCGGTAGGGGAAAACTACTCTGGATGGGGACTGTTCTGGTTGAACAGCAGAAACTGAAGCAGCAGGGTCGGAGAGTGGAGGAAAAAGCTGTTGCAGACCCTGCTCCAGTGCCTGCGGATGACTCAGCAGACTTTGTGCTGCAAGAGAGCCAGCGCCAATGAACCAAAGCAGAAAAAGCAGCAGTAGCTTATAGCATTGACAGGAGCAACCAGATGGCCGCGACATCCACGCCCAGAACGGTCCAATTGATTGTCTTCTGTGCGCTGGGTCGCAGATGATCATAGTTGCGTTTGAACAAGTTTTTGAGCAGAAAGCGAGACTGGGGTGCGAGCCATTGCATTCGAAACCTTATAAGAATATTGGATCTTACGTGAAACAGCCTTCAGTACAATAGTTTTGCAGGAACCCGGTGATTGTCAATCCGTCGTGTCCAATACTGACGATCCGCATACTCCAGAAGCTCCAGCGCATGCCGGCGTCCAGTCTGTAGTAGTTTCTTGCACTCAATCACACTGATCGTCTCATGAGTGGAAAACCACTGTTGTAACTGTTCACGGAAGTGTTCCAGTTGTGGAGGCAAGTACCAGAGATCCTCAGCAACTCGAACTAATTGCTTGTGAAAAGCTGCCTGCTTGAGCAGGGGCAGGGCCGTTCGTTCATCCAAGCCAGCTTGTTCCAGTAGTTGTGTTTGTCGTAACGGTTGAAAACCACCCTCTTTCAATAATGCCAGTAAAGCTTCCAACTGAGTGACGGCTGTTTTCCCCTGCTGTGCTTGGTGACTAGGCAAGGCATAGAATTCACCACGACGACTACAAAGCTGTTGGCGCTCAAAAAATTTCAGCAGTCCTTCACTCACTCCAGTTAGGGGAAAGATACGCTGTAATTTCCCCTGCAAGGCAGCTACGGGTAGTCCCTCACGCTCAGGAAATTCCTGGTGTTGTTGATCCAGTTGACGCTGCACAAAACGTCTAACACGTTCCAGATGTTCTGGATGGAACAACAAAGCCTGGGGCTGGCCGGCCTGTACCAGCACTTGTCGGCTCAGCAAGCCAGCGACCTCTTTCTGGAGAGCTTTGGTCGATCCAGGGGTTCTCAGTGCCAACTCCGCTAGGCTGGTCCCACGGAGTCCTTGAAGCCAGGTAGCAGACTGAATTTGTTCAGAGAGTGAGCCCTGACTCAATTGACGCAACCGCTGTGCCCGCTCCTGCCGCAATCTGCGTGATTTGTTTGGTGCAGCATCGAGCACAGTCCCCCCTCCCAAAGTACGCAAGGGGCTTCTGCCTCGAATCAGAAATCGATCGCCATGCCTACTACTCAATTCTTGTTCGAGACGGAGTTGAACCAGCCCGGTTTCTCCGGGAGCTAGCTGTGCTTCTTCCAAGGGGATCAAGCGTGCAGGAACTGACGCACTGCCGAGATGCAACTGCACTCTTTCCCGATGACACAAAGGAGATGATAGATCTTCCAGTGCCTCGAGTTCTCCATCGAGCAAGTAAGAAGTCAGCAAGGAGTTAGCGGCTGCCAATTGATCGCCCCGCTGGATTTCTTCGACAGAAATCTGGGACAGATTGATTGCGGCTCGTTCACCAGCCCAGATTTGTTCCACTGGGATTCCATGAACCTGAAGACTGCGTATACGCCGTTGATGTTGTAGTGGCCATTGCCACACCTCTTCTTCTAGTTTCAGATTTCCGCTGCGAACGGTTCCTGTGACAACGGTTCCGAATCCCTTGATGCCAAAAGATCGATCCACATCCAGCCGAAAGGGACGGTCACTGTTTGGACGGTGGGTCTCGGAGGCTATTTGCAGCAGAGCATTTTTCAGTTCATCCAGACCTTCCCTAGTTTTGGTGGAGGTTCGGAGTAGTGGTGCCTCAGCCAGGAATGTGTCTTTCACCAACTCACGAACCTCATCAGCACAGAGATCCAGCATTTCTGGATCATCCACCTTATCACACCGGGTCAGGACCAGCAGGCCCCGCTGGACTCCCAATAATCGGCAGATATGCAGATGCTCTCGAGTCTGGGGCATCACCCCTTCATCTGCCGCAATGACAAGGAGCACTGCATCCAATCCGCTGATTCCAGCCAGCATATTATGAACAAAGCGCTCGTGCCCAGGAACATCAACGAAAGCGATCCGAATACTTTCCAGTTCCATGTGAGCAAAGCCTAGATCGATTGTAATCCCCCGGCGTTTTTCTTCTGCTAGGCGATCTGCATCGATACCGGTCAGTGCCTGAACCAGTGCGGTCTTGCCGTGATCGACGTGACCACTGGTTCCCAGCACGAGGTGTGGCAGGGAAGGCATTTTTGGGAGAATGAGCAAGGGAAGATACAGCTGGATGAGTTGATAACACCTCCAGCTGCGTGAAGATTAGACCTAGAGGTCGGTAACGGCACCCAAAGAGGCTGAACTGACACTACGGGCGTACTTGGCCAAGACACCACGCTCATATCTTGGTGCGGGTGTTTGCCAACTCTGTAGGCGTCGCTGAATTTCTGCTTCCGACAGATCCAGGTTGAGTTGGCACTTTTCAGCGTCAATGGTGATCGGATCACCATCCTGGACGATTGCCAAGGGGCCTCCAGCGTACGCTTCTGGAGTAACATGGCCGATCACAAAACCGTGGCTTCCTCCAGAGAAGCGTCCATCGGTGATCAGGGCGACCTCCTTACCAAGTCCACGGCCCATGATAGCGGATGTGGGTGAGAGCATCTCACGCATCCCCGGAGCACCGCGAGGGCCTTCGTAACGAATGACAATCACATCTCCCTTGATGACGGTTCCATCCAGGATTCGCCGAAGAGCTTCTTCCTCAGAATCAAAGACCCGAGCGGTTCCTGAGAAATTGAGGCCTTCTTTACCGGAGATCTTGGCAACAGCACCTTCTGGAGCCAGATTTCCACGTAAAATGACCAAATGTCCATTGGGTTTGATCGGTTTGTCGGAGGGCATCACGACTTCCTGGTCTGCTGGATAGTCTTTGACCCCTTCCAGATTTTCTGCCATGGTTTTGCCGGTGACTGTCATACAGTCGCCATGTAGCATACCAGCGTTCAATAGACGCTTGAGCAGTGGTTGTAGGCCACCAATGTTGACCAGATCGACCATCAGGAAGCGACCACTTGGTCTTAGGTCGGCCAGTACTGGGGTTTTGGCGCCTATCCGCTGAAAGTCTTCCAGGGTCAGATCCACTTCTGCAGCATGTGCCATCGCCAGCAGATGCAATACCGCATTGGTTGAGCCACCAAGAGCCGTCACAACGGTGATTGCATTTTCAAAAGCCTTCTTGGTCATAATGTCGCGTGGACAGATGTTGCACTCGACCAATTTTTGTACTGCAATTCCGGAACGGAAGCAGTCCTCGGCTTTTTCTGGAGAAATGGCTGCCATGGCAGAGCTGTTTGGTAGGCTCATCCCCATTGCTTCAATTGCTGAGGCCATCGTGTTGGCTGTATACATCCCACCACAAGATCCCGCACCTGGAATCGACTTGGCTTCAATTTCTTCCAACTGTTCATCACTGATATTGTTGGAGGCCCGCTGTCCAACGGCTTCAAAGATCGTGACAATATCAGCGTTCTTGTCGTTCACCCGACCTGGCATGATGGTGCCACCATAAACGAAGATCGCAGGACGATTCAACCGAGCCAAAGCGATCATGCAGCCCGGCATATTCTTATCGCAACCACCGATGGCAACGAGTCCATCATAGGCTTGGCAACCAATCACAGTTTCAATCGAATCTGCGATCACTTCCCGGGAAACCAAGGAGTATTTCATGCCTTCAGTTCCCATCGAAATGCCATCACTGATCGTGATCGTATTGAACTGCATGGCCTTGCCTCCCGCATCCTCTACACCCCGGGCTGCATCCTCTGCCAGGCGGTTAATGTGCATGTTGCATGGCGTGACCATGCCCCAAGTCGAAGCAATGCCAATCTGGGACTTTTGAAAATCAGATTTTTGGAAGCCAACACCGTAGAGCATGCCACGGCTGGCAGCCCGCTCAATACCTTCTGTGACCTGAGACGAATATTTACGGTGACCGGATGATTGCGGAGAGTCGCTCATGGGGAACCTCTTCAGTGAAAACGAAATAGAGCAGTTGGCAAAGTGCGAAATGATAGCGAAGTAGACAGATCAGAACAAGCGGGGAATCAGTAGTAACAAGAATTGTTGAAGTGTAGGACAATTGGGTTTAGAAACCCTGAACCCTTAAACAGAATCTGGTGTTCGGTTTGCCTCAAATTGCTGTCAATCTAAGTAGGGTTGTTGTCTGCAGCCTACAGATGTGGAAATTGAATTATTTTTTCACGTCTGTAGGCTACAGATTTCAGAATAAATTTTTTACATTACGGTCAAGTCACCTTTCATAATTGCCCAATGACCGGGGAATGAGCAGAAAAATGTGTAGGCTGTGCCGCTGGATAATTTGGCAGTGTCGATCTCAAGTGTGGTGGATTCGCCACCACCAACCATTTTTGACTTAAACAGAATATCGCTAGATTCGGGCAAAAAGCCATTATCTATACCATTTTCCATTTTAATCATGGTTGTTGCTATTCCCATCATCTTCGAAGTTTCGACTATCACCACGTTATGACCCATAGCTGCTGCGGGTAATTGGCCCCCATGAGTCAACTCTATTGTGAATTTGTCGCAATCTTTGCTTATCTCGATTTCCTTGACGTCATATTGCATTGCGTCGGAGCCAGTAACTTTGACTTGGCAGTCTGCACCAAACACGAGGGTGCTGTGTGCAAGCAGTGTAATTAGGCTCATCAAAACAAATTTAATCCCAATAATTGAACGCATATTTATCTCAAGTAGAAATGTATTTAATTATTTGCCAAGGTTGGCAATGTAAGCGGCGACATTTTTGACAGCATTTTCATCAGGCAGTGTGGCCGCCATACCAATCATTTGCATGCCATACATGTCCTTTGGATGTGTGCCACGAACGCCATTTTTCCAGTTCATTAGCTGTCGATGCGTGTACCAATCGAATTGCCCAGCAATTCTCGGGGCATTGAGGGCTTGATTACCTTCCCCGTTGACTCCATGGCAGGAAGCACAAACCATGTAGTTAGCTTGTCCCACAGTAGGATCACCACCTAATGTGACAACTGCGTTTGCTGGATCTGGCAGGCTAGTGATGTAGGCTACAACATCTGCCGTCTTTTTCTCTCCCCAAACGACCATAGACATTGGGCGCATTTGCATACCGTACACATCTTTAGAGTGGGTGCCACGAATGCCGTCCTGGTAGTTTTTTAACTGTCGAGTCAAGTACCATTCCTGCTGTCCGGCAATGGCTGGAGCATTGAGGGCTTGGTTGCCTTCTCCATTGGCTCCATGGCAGGAAGTACAGGTTGCGTAAAGAGTCTGACCTTTGGCTGGGTCACCGGCGGCTTGTATGCTGGCAGCCAGGCCCAAGCCCAGGACAACCGCAACGCCAGCAGCAAACCAGTTCTTCAATTTCATGGGTTCTCCTGTTGACACATTCTTGGGTGAGGTAAGAAAGTCAAAATTCGACATGCGGATTTAGTGTGATTCTATTGTCTTAATGATTTGGCAAAAACATGTATTTTTGTCGAAGACTGATCTTTAATAGAATAGCTAAAGCAAGCGCTTTTACCTAAATCCTAATGACACATTAAATTAACAAATCAGGTTTCAAAGGGCAAATGGATTATTCCAGAAATAACACCATTTTTTGCTCATTCCTCTTCCAACTGATTTTTGTAGCGTGCCGGGGCGCGGCAATAACTGAAATTGACGGCATCATAGCTGTAATCTTTCTGCGCTCGGACTGCCTGACGGTCGATTTCGACTAGAGGTAGGCACTCCGTGTAGTTTTCCTGATTGAAGGTTGTACAGGCACCTAGAATCAGGCCCAGCGATAACAGCATACGCGTGATGGACATCGGTCTTCTCTCTCAGACAGCCAGGAATAGGACCACTGCTCCCAGCAAAATACGATAAATCACAAACAGTAGAGTGCCATAATGCCGCAGAAAGCGCAGCAGAAATTCAATAGAAAGATAGCCACTCAGAAATGCGAAGAATACGCCGAGACCGATATTGAGGAGCCCAGATTCTCCCAAACCTGTTTCTGCAAGCGCCTTGAGTTGAAAAAGTCCACTTCCCAGGATGGCAGGTAAGCCCAGTAGAAAAGAAAACCGAGCTGCCTCCGCTCGATTCATGCCCACGAGCAGACCTCCCATGATCGTTGAGCCAGAGCGGGAACAACCTGGGATCAAGGCCAAGGCCTGACAAAGTCCGATCCATTGAATTTGTCGAAAGCTCAGTTGGCTGGCATCACGACTGCCAGAGGCGAAGCGTTCTGCAGCATAGAGTCCCAAGCCAAGGAGAATCAGCGCTCCTCCAATGATCCAGAGGCTCCGGGCATCTGTCTCGATAAAGTCCTTGAATCCCAATCCCAGCACAATGATTGGTAGATTCCCAACGGCAATCGCCCACGCAAGCCTGGAGCTAGGGGTCTCCATCAGGTTTCGATTCCAGAGACTCCGCAAAGCAGCAGTGATCAACTCCAGTACGTCTTTGCGGAAGTACAGAAGGACAGCTAGCAAGGTTCCCAGCTGGATCACAGCGGAGAAGGCTGCACCGGGATCTTCCCAGCCCAGCAATTCTGGGACAATCCGTAAGTGGGCAGTACTGCTGATCGGTAAAAATTCTGTCAGTCCTTGCACCAGCCCTAAAATCGAAGCTTCGAACCAAGTCATACAGCAGTCACTGAGGTTCTAAGTTCGCAGGATTCCCGCCACTGCTGCAGCTCTCTCGTGGCTCGTTCAGCCAGCCAGGCTTTACGCTGGGGCTTGGGTATACGTTGCTGAGGGGGTTCCAGTAGACCAAAATTAGCGTTCATTGGTTGGAAGTGCTTGGGATCAGTAGTGGTCAGGTAACGAATCAGGCCTCCCATCATCGTAGTGCTGGGCAACTCTGGGAGTGGGTCTCCCTGGAGTTCGTGGTGGAGGAAATAGGCGGCAGCCAATCCCATCGAAGTTGATTCTGTGTAACCCTCCACTCCAGTCAACTGACCAGCAAAGAACAGCCTAGGCTCTTGCTGCAACTGCAGTCGGCTGGTCAGCAATTTGGGACTGTTCAGGAAAGTGTTGCGATGAATGGAACCCAAGCGGACAAATTCAGCTTCTTCCAATCCTGGAATCGTTCGAAAAATTTGTTGTTGTGCGGTCCAGGTCATTTTTGTTTGGAAGCCAACCAGATTGTAGAGCGTACCCAGCGTATTTTCTTGGCGCAACTGAACAATGGCATGAAACTGTTTCCCAGTTTCTGGATGGGGTAGTCCTACCGGCTTCATTGGGCCAAATCGCAGGGTGTCGAGCCCTCGCTCTGCCATTATTTCAATTGGTAGGCAGCCTTCGAAGGGTCGCACATCCTCAAACTGGTGCATCGGCACCTTGTCAGCCGTCAGGATGGCCGCCACAAAATCCTCGTACTGCTGCTGAGAGAAGGGACAGTTGAGATAATCAGCCTCTCCCTTGCCATAGCGAGACGCCCGAAAAGCTACTTGAGAGTTGATGGACTCAGCTGTCACTACCGGAGCAATTGCGTCATAGAAGGAAAGATGTCCGATCCCGATCAACTGCTGTAGTGATTCACTCAGTGCATCAGAGGTCAGTGGGCCGGTAGCTACAAGGACCGCAGCATAGTGATCCAACAGCTTGCCAAGATCTTCAACTTCCTCTCGTAACAGGTGGATGTTTGGGTGATGTGACAGCTGCTGGGTGATCGAGGCAGAGAAAGGTTGACGGTCAATAGCCAGAGCCTGTCCGGCTGGCACAGCAAAGTGTTCTGCAGTCTGCAGGATGAGGGAACCGAACTGATTCAGTTCTGCTTTGAGTAGTCCATGGGCATTCTCCAGCGAGTGACTCTTGAAGGAATTGCTACAGACCAGTTCGGCACAGTCGCTGGTCTTGTGGGCCGGAGTTGGACGTTGTGGTCGCATTTCATAAAGGTCTACCTGCCGACCGAGTTGTGCCAGTTGCCAGGCAGCTTCAGATCCAGCTAGCCCACTGCCGACAATTGCGACTTCACCGCTTTCAGGCATCCGCCACTTCCACAATCTCGAAGCGTAGAACACTGATACCTTCGACGGCAGCTTCTACTTGATCTCCGATCTCCAGAGGCCCTACTCCGGAGGGGGTACCTGTGAAGATCAAATCGCCCGCCTGCAGATGGAAGGACTGAGAGAGTGCGCTGATGATTTCCGGAACATTCCAGATCAGCTGGTTCAGGTTTCCTTGCTGCCGCATTTCACCGTTGACACTGAGCCAGATCGCTCCCCGGCTGGGGTGCCCTATTTGTCTGGCTTCGTGTAATTCGGAGCAAGGCGCGGAGTCGTCGAAGGCTTTGCTGGCATCCCAGGGCTGTCCCTTGGCCTTGGCGACTTCCTGCAGATCACGTCGAGTCAGATCGACCCCCACTGCATAGCCATAGATATGGTCCTGGGCCTGCTCGATTGGAATGTTAGTGCCTCCCTTGTCCAGGGCAACAACCAACTCTACCTCATGATGAAAATTCTCTGTTGCCAGTGGGTAGGGAATCTGGTCCCCATTGTTTCGTAAGCTGGAAGAGGGCTTGGTGAAAAAAATGGGTTTGCCAGCTGGGTCGTTGCCCATTTCTCTTACATGCTCTGCGTAGTTGCGGCCGATGCAGAAAATGCGGTGAACTGGAAATCGCTCGGCTCGACCAGCGATGGGTAGCATTGGCAGTTCCCAAAGTGGAAAAATCGTTGGTGGTGTGTCCATGAAAAAATCCTTCAACAGCAACAAGACAAATAGTGGGAGGTGGCATCAGGCGCTTCGTGTAAACTGGTAGACTTCCTGACCCTGATCGTCGAAGTAGCGTACCGTGGCTTGGGTCGATGTCAGATGCATCCAGGCATAGCCATGACCAAGATGGAGAAAGATCTGGTGGGGGTTGGGTTTCTTGGCAGTGTGATTGAGTGGGCTTCCACCACCACCGGCAACTACCTGGTCAATCTCACCGATCTTGAGGTGTTCCAGCATGTGGTTGTGTCCAGATAGAAAGAACTGGGGTCCAGAACGCTCAATTAATAAGCGCTCCAGCCAGGTCACACCTCGATGTCTTCCACCCGTGGCTAACGGACGATGCCCACAAACCAGGCGCCAAGGGCGTTCTTTGCGTTTGAACAGTGTCCAGAGCGCGCACAGCGTACAGGAGGTGTTGATGCATTGAATGTAAGCAGGACCGGCCACCAGTGAATAGTTGACATTCGGCATGCGCCAGCGTTCGTTACGTTCAGTATAGGCTACCTGGGGTCGCCACTTGCCCTGCAGATCATGGTTGCCAAGGATCGGATAGAAAGGTACCTGCTGAGTATACATCTCCTCGAATTTGCTGATCCACTGTGGATCATCAACGCTGGAGACACCATGCTGAATGAAGTTGTCTCCCAGCATCAGTACCAGATCACAGCCCAACTTGTCACAGGTGCGAGCACTGGCAGTGGCCACATCTTGCTGATGCTCATCACCGGAGCCAGTATCTCCGAGTAGCAGGATGCGAATTTCCTCTGCCTCAGGCTGTACGTCCCAATGCCCATCCTGATTGGGATTGGGGTTGAAACAGGCTTTCTTTTCAAGCAGTGGGGCCGTGAAATTCCAGGTCAGAGCCCCGGCAAGGGCTCCTGCGAAAAAGGTCAGTGCGGACATGCAACACTCAGTTGGAGGCTGTTAGTGGCCGGGCGCGAAATTCGTAGCGCAGGCGAACCTGCTGGTCACTGGAGTTACCCCACATCAGGCAGTAGATTCGGGACTCCTTGGCTTCAAATGAGCCTTTCAGTGTGGCAATGGTTTGCTGTTCTGGGTAGAAGTCCTCTTTGCCAACATGGTAATGTATATTAAATACCAGTGGCTCTGAGGCTTCGAAAGTATAGTCCAGAAAGTGACGAGCCTGCAATTGCACACATTTTTCGTAAGCATTTTCGGGCTGTAGGTTGATCGCAATCGATTCTTCCCCAGTCTCGCTCAAATTATGGGGAACCGCTACTCCTGGATTCTGGCTCTCATACCAGATGACAAAGAAGTAGAGGAAGGTACTGGTGGTGACAAAAATGATCAGATAGCGCTTGAATACGTCCATTGAGGTCCTGCCAAGAGCAAACCGGCGGTATCCGGCCGGAAAAGTTCAAAGAATCTGAAGTGAGGTGTTCAGACAGTAGGGCTGACTGGTGGAGGCAGCAACTGATCGAGAAAGGTCGTCTCCAGGTTGTCCGACAACCATGTGGCATTGCGACGATTTTCTTCGATCCTATAGGGGAGCAGGCCCAGCACGCGCAGGTCAAGTCGTTCTTCAAGCATCATCCATTGATACTGGAGCAGATCAGCGTTTAATTCGTTGGTTGTATTGTTGAGAAGCAACTGACAAGAGATCCCAGCTTGCTGAAGTAGGGTGACCGCTTGTAGCGTCTGCTCCAGGCTCTCACGCCCGATTCCGCTAACCCAGAGGATTCTGGCCTGCCATTGTTGCAGCAACTCCAGTCCACTATGCTTGGAGGTCCAAAGGCCCAACAATTCAGCAAGGCTCTCCATCAACACTGCATCAGAGCGTCTTCGTAACAACTCCAAACGCTGACTCAGTATTTTCTCGTCGACTTTTACACCGTCCCGTTGTGCTGCTAATAGTGGAGGCAGGTCTTCATTGAGCAAGTAGGGATTCAGCAGGTTGATGTGCTCCGACATGTTGGTGGCTCGGTGCAGGCGTTCCCCATCGCTATCGCTGTCCTGAATCTGATACTTGATACCATTGACATCCAATGGTTTCCAAGCGATCACTCTTCCAAGGTGTTGCTGCAGCAGGGAGACTAGGGCCACGGCCACAGAAGTCTTGCCCACTCCTCTGGCGCCAGCTACACAGAGCAGTGGGGTCATTTCTCTTCGGCACCAATGAAGACGAGTTCTTCCCGCAGCGAGTCCAACTTGCCAGACTCCTGTGATTTCAGTTCACCCATGATGTCCTGAACTGTCAGGTAGCGATCCCGCAGCACCACACGTCGGCTTTCCTTGCGAGCTTGCTGACGCTTCGCTTGTTCCAGATATTCAAAGGCGTTGATTGTCTTCCCTTCGCGCTGTACCGCGATAGAGCGCACTTCCTCTTCGGGGAACTGTGCGTCGCGTGCCGCTTTGAGCAGGGTCTCCAACTCGTTGAGGAAACGTTGTTCGATGCGGGCTGCTTCAGCCTCTTCCTCTGTCATGTTTTGAGCCTGTAGGGACGGAAGAGCGACGAAGCAACTCAGCAGTAATAATGCGGCGACAAACCAATTTCCACACTTCATCGTGCCTCCTTCAAGTATGGATTGTGCATGAGTAAGTGAACCTATCGTAATGAACCTATCGGCGAAAATGCCAGTGAATTTCCCGGACCATGCAAGGGATACGCAAGTCATGCCCGCAACCTCATTCCCACGTTTTTTGTTCCGCTGGATCATCGTCCCGATGATGATGCTCAGTGGCTGTAGTTCTCTCGAAACCCCGACCCCGCGCTCGGCTTTGAATTATTTCCGCGATGGCAACACTGCTTACCAAAAGCGGGACTATCCAACAGCCATCTGGAACTACCGCCAGGCCATTGCGCTGGATGATGAGACACCAAGCTTCTATTACAATCTAGGATTAGCCTATTTCCAATCAGGAGACTACGAACGAGCTCTGGATTCTTTTGAGAATGTACTGGAGATGGAGCCTGATCAACCAGATGCTCATTACAATACGGCACTGGTCTATTACCGAATGCGCAACAGTGAAAAAGCCAATCGTCACTACAATCGCTACCAGATCCTAATCCAGCAGCAGTCTCCTGAAGATCCAAAACCAGTTGCCAAGACAGAGGCGCCAGCTCCATCTGCACCTCAACGACCGGTCTCTGCAGCTGCTGGAGCGACACCTCCACCTGGCATGATTCAGCAAGTCAAACAGCAGCTCCAGCAACAACTTAACGCTAATCCAGGAGCACAGACTGGACAGCCTGCTCGACAAATGAACACTTCGATCCGACGTCCAGTACCGAGTGGTCCAGCCAAGACCTCCATACCAGGTTGGGATTGAATAATGGCCTCAGGGCAACGCTCCATTCCTACTGTTCATCTATCCCAGACCTAAACGTCTGCGCTCCTTCTGGAATCAAAGATGCTGCGTCGACCAGCCCAACCAGGTACAATCTTCCAACAGCAGCAGGATCGCCAGCTACCTGCAGCAACCTCTCAACTACTCCAACTCTGTCAATTGCTCTATCAGCACGGCTTCTTCTTCGAAGACTGCCCACTCGCAGAGTTAGAACGCTGTGAACAAGTCCTGCAGCGCTTTTTTGGTCTGAATCTTTCCTGGTGGCCACAGTTGGCGCCCCGACCGCGACTGCAGCAGTTTCTTGATTTTGCAACACGTTCCCGATGGGATGCCCAGACGGCCCAACAACAACTGCAGCGCAAGATTCGTCGCGTTTTTCAGCAGCTGAATCAGAATGCCCCTCAACCACAGACGCTGCGCCGCAACCTGATTCAGAGTAGCCAGGGTCGTCCAACTCCGCTCCTCATTGATTTTCTGACTTTCCTTGAGAGCTATCACCGCCTTGTCCTGCAGGGAGATACGCAGTCGATTGTCGATGAGGAAGAAGAAATCCCTGACAGCCAATACAGTGTCCGCGATATCCTCAAGCTGCGGCGGCAGATGGAAGAGCGGCTGGAACAACGCGCCTTCGTCAAGTCAATTGTCTCCCAGATCAGTCGCCAGCAAGGTCTGCGTGAGGAAGATTTCCTCAACCCAACTACCCGCCGTCAGCTCTTCCGAGAGAATCCTAACCAGCCCAAGGAAGATCCCGATCGCCTCATTGATTGATCAGTCATTGAGCAATTTGCTCGCCTAGTGAAAAAAATTTCTTGACAGCTTGTTAGCACTCTATTAAGTTGAGTGCTAACAAATAACTGAGCACATCAAACTAGTTTGAATGCTCCTCGAAATATTTCCTCTTTTCAGGAGAGCAGCATGTACCCTGTCACCGTTCGCAACAGCACTGTTCCGTTCCGCAACCTCATGGAAGAATTCTTTGGTGAGTCCACTTGGCCAGAAGTTTTTAGAGAAACAGCCACACGACGTTTCTCACCTGCACTGGATCTGCAGGAAGATGAGACCACCTACCAACTTCAGGTCGAGCTGCCGGGGTTGAACAAGGAAGACGTGAAGATTTCCTTGAATGGGCGAGTGCTAACGATTCAGGGAGAGAAGAAGAGTTCTCATGAAGAGAACCGAGAAAGTATGTTGCGTATAGAGCGCAATTACGGCAATTTTCAGCGCCAGATTCAGTTGCCACAGGCAGTGGCCATGGAAGGTAGTCATGCCGAGATGAAGGATGGAGTGCTGCACCTGCGTCTGCCCAAGCAGCAGCAGGCCGAGATGNGCCAAATCCCGATCAACTGAGTCGGTGCCACGGTGGGCTGATGAATGAAGCATCAGCCTCACTCTGGGGCCAGCGTAGGGCTGGCCCCCTCTTTTTATAGCTTATTTTTTCGGCTTACCAAGATCGCGAATCTTATCTCGCACATCACTCAGCAAGTCCAGCATGGTTGCTGAGGGAATCCCATCGGGCCAATCCATAAAATGCAAAAAGTATTTTTGCAAAATATCCTTCCGCAGACCACGTTCTCGCCAGATCGCATGAATTCCACTAACATCTGGAGAGAGAGGTCGTTCGTCTAAGTCCTTTCCCTGTAGAAACTTGAGAACGCTGTCGGGGTAATCGAGAATCATATTGCGTGAGGTCTCTTCGGTGATTGGACCCTTGCCAAAGACGATATCGTTCTCATCGGGTAGGCTATTGATCCGATACCCTTCTGGCTCTGGCATGCCTTCACGCATCTCTGGTGTCAATGTGTCTGCCATGCTGAATCTCCTGGAATCATAAGTATTTGACCGCAGATCAAATAGCGGCTCAAGATCACAAGTGTAACGAGGGAAAGAATCGGTCGCAAGTGACTGTGTGCAGTAGTTTTGAACGCATTCGACTTCCTACTTGATCCCTGGTATGCCGCCTTCTAAGATGCAGCGAAGATACGCAATCGCTCTGCCATTCATCCTGGTATCAAGCTTCAAATCTAGCATTTCTCTCCGAAAAGTCACTGGATGCGCTATTTTCTTGGATGTCCGGAGTGGTCACGTCCTGAATGGAAGGGCAGCCTGCTGCCAACACGAACCCGACCTGCAGATTTTCTAGTGGGCTACGCTCGGGTCTTCAACACGGTGGAGGGCAATACCACCTTCTACGCGTTGCCTCGCCCAGATGTCGTTGAGCGTTGGAAAGAGTCAACCCCACCCGACTTCCGCTTCTGCTTCAAGTTTCCCCGTAGCATCAGTCACGACCACAAATTGGAAAATACAACCGAATTGACACGGGCATTCTTCCAGCGGATTGCTCCCCTGGAGGAACGAATTGGCCCGATTCAACTGCAACTTTCTGCAGACTTTGGCCGCAACCGTTGGCCACAGCTTCAACAATTCTTGCTCCAATTGCCTTCGGACTTTCGCTACGCTGTGGAGGTACGCAACCCAGTCTTCTTCGATGAGCGGGAAACAGAGCAAGAGTTGGATATGTTTTTGNGTCAACACCAGATGGCTCGGGTGCTCTTTGACACCCACAAGCTGATGGCTTCTCAGCAAAACGACTCCGCTACCATCGAGGCAAAGCGCCGCAAGCCTAAGGTGCCCGTGCGCTTCACAGCAACGAATGAGCTGCCGCTGCTGCGCTTTGTCGGGGATCCCCAAAATGAGGTCAACTATCCAGTTTTACGGGATTGGGCCCAGCGAATAGCCAATTGGATGCGCCAGGGCTTCACTCCCTTTGTTTTCCTGCACACCCCAGATGACGTACTTGCTCCTCAACTTGCGCGGGATTTCCATGGCTTTCTGCAGGAACAGCTTCCGGAGTTACCGCCTCTACCCGATTTTGCTGGGGAAGTCCTTCAACCTGGTGAGCAACTGAGCTTGTTCTGAGGAGACGATGCCCATCAGTTTGGCAACGGCAGCACCGGGGCCACCAAGTGTCCAGACTTCAAATAGAGCAGGGCCCCGTTTGGACCAATCTTTGGAGAGTGGCTGGAACCGGGAGGGCTGCGTAGCCAGCTTCCCTTGGAGTATTCACCGTGCTCATCGGCAAAGTTGCCTTCCAGCACAAGAATTTCTTCTCCACCCGGACGAGAGTGAAGCCGTACTTGCAGGTCAGGCTCCAGGCGCATCAGCACGGTTCGGACACCTTGAAATTGATGAAGGAACTGAATTTGGATGCCTTCCTGACGTCCAGGGCCCCAGCTGCCCTGTTCGGTGTGTTGACAGACGGTTTGTGCGTCACCGGGATTGAACTGCCAGAGCTTGACGAAGATGATACAGCCCGGCTCCGAAAAAGGAGTGTGAGTGGTTCCGGGCGGATTGCGCAGGTAGCTTCCGGGTGGATAGTGCCCATGCTCATCGGAGAAGACGCCCTCCAGCACAAAAATTTCTTCACCGCCTCCATGTGTGTGGGCTGCGAAGTAACTACCGGAAGCATAACGCACAATGCTTGTGGCTCGTGCGACTTCCTCCCCCTGGCGGTCCAGTTGGCGTCGCTCCACGCCAGCAGCCGGTGAAGGCGACCAGGGCATTTGTTCGGTGTGCAAGATCACTCGCTGTGAAAAATCAGTGAGCAATTCCATATTTTTCGTTCTCACTAAAAAGTGCGGGTCTCCTTGAGCTTTACGCCCCAACTGTTGTTTGAAGACAACCATCTGCTGGTCGTTGAAAAACCGACCAACCTACTCTCTCAGGCGGACCACAGCGGCAGCCCGGATCTGTTGAGCCTGCTCAAGGACTGGATCAAGCAACGTGACCAGAAACCTGGCCAGGTGTTCTTGGGACTGGTGCAGCGCCTGGATCGCCCTGTGGGTGGAGTGATGGTCTTTGCCAAGACCTCCAAGGCAGCGTCCCGATTGGCAGATCAGGCTCGTCAACGGACTTTACAGAAAACCTACCTGGCTGTGGTGGCTGGCGTGGTCGATCCTCCTGAGGGCACACTCACCGATTGGCTGCAGAAGGATCATCACAGCAACACCGTTCGGGTTGTTGAATCCGGAGTCCCCCCGGCCAAGCAAGCGATTCTCCACTATGAGCGGACTGCCGTCTATGCAAACAAGAGCCTGCTACGCATTCAATTGGAAACCGGACGCTCTCATCAGATTCGGGTGCAACTGGCGCATTGTGGACATCCCCTCTTTGGCGATCACAAGTACGGGCAGGCTCGCAAGCTATCGGGGCCTGCGCTTTGGTCACATAAACTACAGCTCCAGCACCCGACCCTTCGTGAAACTCTCCACTTCACCAGCCCTCCTCCACAGACCAAGCCTTGGCAGGATTTCGAATTAGTTCAGCACATTCTCTCTGGTCAGCAATACGTAGGGTGATTTTCACGCATCATTGGAGTGGTGTGAAGTAGGATAGTTCAACTGTTGATATTGATAGAACGGATACTGTAACTTGATAGATGGTAAATTCTTCTTTGATTTGTGCAGCAGAAAATTTTGTGCTGTATGAGTAACCATTCGGATGCTATGGACACAAATAGAAACAGAGAAATGATTAGTCAAAAATCCATAAAGATTCTATGCACTAGCATTGGAGTTTTATTGTTCTGCACAGCCACTCCACCAAATTCCAATGCTTCCTCACTAAACGACAAGGATTTTCAAATCCAAGCGATTGTGCTTTCAAACCTAGGTCCTGGGCTTAGTTTCAGTTACCAATTCAGTAAAAACCTATGGCTTAATCTGGAAGGTCAATCGCTCTCTGGAGATATGTCTGAAGATTCAAATGATGGTTTGGCTACTGAAAAATCAGGGTTTGACAGTCAGACCTCCTATCTGAATATCAGATACTACCTTGCATCGGTGGATGGGTTGTTTTTCCAAACTGGATTGGTCAATAGGAATTGGGAAGCGAAGAAGGAGATCTACAGCAAGCAGAATGGTGAAAGAAAGGCTGTCTACAGGGTAGATTATCCAGAAGATGGATATAATCTTGGAATTGGTAAAAACTGGACTTTCAATAGTGGGCTGACGACATCAATCACTTTTGTCAGATTAATCACTGGTGAACCATCGATAAACTATGAACTTGGCAATGACTGGGAATGCAACAGCGCTTGTCAGTCGGATTTTGAGAGCGACGTAAATAAGTATTCCCCAAAAAATGTATTGTTTTTAAGTGTTGGTTATAGCTTCTAAATCACAACGAGCGTCCTCTTTATTTTCACCAACCCAACAACAAGACTCTTCTCCAATTCCTGCCAATTTTGCGGATCCCAACTGCTGGACTTCGTCTTCTACGAAAACCGGATGGCTCCTTCATCCAGCCATTTCCACAAGACCAGGCAGGCTGTGCTGCGATAAGGCCGCCACGGCTGAATGACGGCCTCTATTTGCGGTTCACTCAGCTCTTCTTCCTCGTACAGCAGTCGGATCGCTTTTTTCAGACTGACATCTCCCCAGACAAAGACATCCGGATGGTGGAGGTAAAACAGCGCGAAGATGCTAGCGCTCCAGATGCCAATGCCCTTAAATCTTTGTAGTGTCTCCAGCACGTCTTCAGCAGACATTTCCCTCAGCTTTTCGATCAGGTTGGGCTGCTCTTCAAATGCTTGGGCGATCAGCGTGACGTACCGCGCCTTGGCGTTGGAGAGTCCACAGGTCAGTAGTTCTTCCTTGGAGGAATCAAGGATCATGGCAGGCGTGATGACGGAATCCTCAAACTTTTGCTTCAACCTGTGATAGATGGTGTAGGCCACAGCGCTGGAAAGCTGCTGTCCAGCAATGATGCGGATCAACGACTCAAAATTAGCCTCTCGTGGTTCTGGAGGTTGTGGTTGCAGGTGCTGGATCACTACTCGCAGAACTGGATCTGACTCTGAAAGGTGCTGCAGTCCTCTGTCAAAATGCAAGGTGCTCACGCTGAATTTCTCTGGTTGTCAGTTTTTGGTAAGTGCGGATGCCGGCTCCTTTGGGGAGCTATCGTATGCAAAGATTTTTTTATGATGATCCTTTGACAGAGTAGTCGGATTTTTCAAGCTTGCTGACTTTTTCTGGAGTGAACCGACATCTCTGTTTTTTTCACTGACCCTCGAGTTCAACCTACCGGACCTATGCCTAAAAAAGCGTCTTTGCGTCATAAGGGTTCCCAGTTGAAGAGCTAAGAGTGCTTTGGGAAGCTGAAAAACCTTCGCCTATTTACAAATAAATTTGGATTCAATGAGGCTTCAAAAACCCCACCTAGTTGAGAGGGGGAACCGTGCTAGCAGTTAGTGAGGGCGAGTGAAGATGGGATTGGTGAAAAAATGGTGAGGTTTGCAAAACTATTCACCCAGCCTTACGGTAAGTCAGCGACTGTAAGATATGAAACTTTATAAAATATCAGTTGCCTGACTTAAAACTTTCTTTCTTAAAGAAAAGCTCAGAGATAGTTCAGGCCTGCTGTAGCTTAGTTAGAATTTTCAATCAGCGAGCATTTGTCATGGGGTATCATTAGTGTAAACATTACTCACCTCCGTTGCATTGAAGGCTCTCTTGTAAATCTTGAACTCATCAATGTAGCCCTTCCAGTTGTTCTGGCTGACCCGATTGATTCCAATCCTCAGCTTTAGAAAACCCGTCTTGAAATCGGTCTCATTGTCCACTTGCACACCATCCACATAGAAAGTGCCTGTTCCATTATCCACTCCGTTCTGTGCCTTCGTGAAGACTACATGATACCAAGTATTGTCAGTCATTGTTGGCCCTTCCAGCTTCCTAGAAGTGTTCTGAGCGAACATTCCAATCTTGTTGGGATTGGGCGAAGAACTTGTCTGAGAAATCTGGAATGCTCCTAATGATTTACTTGTTTGATCACCAGTGGACATCACACTGGCAAACTTGCTCATGTCCTGATCTGGATGGATCCAAGCAGAGATGGAGAACTCACCAGTGTTGGATAGTTGTGTGATGTTTGTCTGGGTCATGTCATTTGAGTAAGCATAGCCCTCCCCCGCATCAAAGTAAGCAGCAGTGTTCCCCGTGAAGCGGGAACCTGCTGTGACAATCTCAGAGCCTGATGCTGTCAGGTTGTAAGACCCCACCGTATTTGGTGCTTTGTTCTCTAAGAAGTTCCCACCACCAGAGTCATTGAAGTCATAGTAGACCACCAGATCTGCATCGCTATCTAGATTGATCGGCCCACCTCCGGGGAAACTATTCGTGGTTCTGGTGTAGCTGTTGAAACTAGGCTCAGAGGTCGATACTCCACCTACAGTAGTCTCTGCCCTGATCACATAGTTGTAGTGAGTAGCCCCATCCAATCCGCTGTGAACGTAGCTGTTAGTGGCATTATCTACTGTGATCTTGCCGTCATAAGTCGTGTTGTCATTTGGATTGATGCTGATCGGAGAACCAGAAGCCTTCTTTCAGTAGATGACATGGTTGAAGGGGAACAGACTTTCTGGACTAACTGTCCAAGTCAGGTTGACTTGCTGAGTGT
This sequence comes from Deltaproteobacteria bacterium, assembly GCA_002683655.1. Lineage (GTDB taxonomy): Bacteria > SAR324 > SAR324 > SAR324 > NAC60-12 > JCVI-SCAAA005. Next base: position 7,237 of record NYTS01000023.1, on the reverse strand, counting down.
TCGCAGGGGTGGTTCCAGTTAGATTAGTGGGTGGCGGCACAGGCTCATCATTCCTAATGGTGAGCCTCGCCTGTTGTGTCCCATCCTCAATGCCATTCGTTATGCTTGCTACATCAATACAAGCAATCTCGTTTTCTTCTGTATTTGTATCTCCATTGATTGTCACATTGTCAGCACCTTCAGACTGCCCAGCAGGAATTGTGATGCTGGCTGGATAAGTGAAGTCTGAACCATTGGAAGCACTACAAGTCGCATTGTCTGTAAGATTGATCGTTACCGTACTTGTCGCCACTGTATCCAGTGTTGCTCGTAAAGTCCTTGTTTGTGTGCCAGCATTCCCTTCTGTGATTGTCCCATTGTCAAAGCCAAGGGTGACGTATGGATCTGAATTAGGAAATGTCTGAGACTGGTCAATCACTGTGACCGGCACTCTCAAATTTAACCTATTCCATGTTGAATCAGTAGAAGAAGTAGTGAGATTTACATTGACTACAGTATCTCCATCACTGGCGTTATCTTGAATTGCTGCTACAAACATACATAGTATGAATCCTAAGGTCGGGATTTTTGATAAGTAAGTGAATCATTCGTAGTAATCATTTGAGTAGGGTCCGCCGAAGCAAGATTGAATGTTACATTTGCTGTTGGGGTTGGCCCTACCAACTCAACTCGAAAGAAGTCAAATGATCCTTCAGCAGTAATCGTTGGACTTGTGTAGTTGTCGATTGAGCCATCAACCTTGTACAGTTTATGACCTGAAGTATTGAACGAATCCTGACCTGTAGCATATCCAGTAAGATAAAGTTGACTTCCTTCTGTAACGTATATACTTGTAAGCTACTCACTTATAGTTGATGAACCTACCACTGCTGCAGTGCCACCAAACACTCTTGACCAGACTTCTGTTCCACTTGAATTGAGTTTTGTGACTTGACTGTATTGCCTTGAATAATTGCCACCGTTATTTGTTAGCCAAGAACCAGTAGTGCTGGAGTATCTTCCGTGTGCGATGAAGATATTATCTGATCCATCCAACATCATTCCGTCATCTCCCTCCATAGAAGAAGTATAGTTTGCATTTCTGAATCCAGCTATATTGGGATAATTTGTCTGATACCCTGTGAATTTTGTCCAGTTGATTGAACCGTTTGTTGTAGAGATTGAATTCACAATCACATAGTTAGGATTAGATGATGGCATTCCAGCAGGCTTTGTTTGACTATTAAAGTCTGAACCTGTCACACCAGCAGTGATGAGTTGTGTTTCATCACTGTTGAGTCGAATTGTTGAAAACACCGAATCCTTTGCTTGAACAACTTTTGTCCACCGATGATTATGATTGCTGTCAAACTTGCGAACAAAGTAACATGTTACAAAACTACTCCAACCAGTAGTTGTACATGACTCACCATCAAGAGTTTCAACTACAGCATCGTTATTGCCACCATCCCAAAAAGCTCTTCCAAATTGATAGTAGTCACCATTGCTGGCAACAGCCAGAGATTGTGAAACAATGTAGTGAGTTCTACTAGCTGATGCTCCATAACTAGTTTGACCATGTGTTTGCACAACGCTCAGAACATTTCCATCTGTATCCATCTTTACGACAAAACTATCATACCCTCCACCAGTATGATGTGTAGCACCCCAATCACCACTTGTAGTTCCATTGATGTAGATTATATCGTTGCAAATCTCAGCATTTTCAACATCATCTTGAAGAGTTGTTCCGATCAACTTCGCCCAAATTATTGGCATTGATCCGCTTGAACAATCTGAAGCATACTTGATCACAAATATGTCTTGAGCACCTAATGGTGTCTCCCAGTTGACAGGTTGATCAGAATTTCCGATTACATAGATATTACTCTCTGAGTCGATCACCATATCTTGAACATATGAACGGCTGGTGGAAGGCACACCAGCCGGTGCTGGATATCCTGTCCCCGGAACTATAGTAGTTCCACATTGTAAATCACCGACTGAGTTATACTTATAGGCTGCTGGATAGGAGCAATTTCCTTCATGGGCATGATAAATGTTACCTACCGAATCTCTGGCAAGAGCAAATTTTTGAGTACTATCCGTAACTTCCCACTCAACAAAGCCAGTAGCATAACCAGCTTCGTTCACCATCGTTTGGTTGTCATGGGTGTTTTGTGGAGTTGGCCCAGCATTATGAGTGACCGTAATCCCCGGAGCAACATAGACAGGAGTCGCATTGACTTCAGCCGCTGAACTGCTATTACCACCAGTATTGGTGGCAATTACTGTGAGGTTGTAGTTCGTTCCATTGGTGAGTGGAGAGGCACTTACAGTAGTTGTTGGAGCATTGACCGTAACGAAGCCGTCATAGGTGCTGGCATTGTCTGGAACAATAAGCCCGGTAGCGGTGCTGTTGTCTATCCAATAGACGGTATAGTTATCTGCCCCAGTGGAAGCAGTCCAAGAGAGGTCTAGAGAGGTTCCCGTCATAGGATCTGTTGCTGCCAGCCCTGTTGGGTCATCCGGAACAAGCGTTGCCGAAACTGCTGGAGAAAGTGAAGAAGACTCAGAACCTAAATGGGCAACCATGCTGAAGTTATAATCTGTTCCATTCGTCAAGCCATTGATTACATAAGGCGATGTAGCGCCACTAGGAATCGTGATGCTGGGGCTACTTGTTGTCGGTGTTGAACCATTCGTTGTGTAATAAACAGTGTAATTATCGACTGTTGGACCACTCCAACTGAGAGTGACTTGTTGATCTCCTGCTAAAGCACTTGTGATGGTGGTGGCTCCTGGTCCACTGTCGGTGACGTTCACCGCAAAAGAGCTGCTCTGCCCATGAATCCCATCGGTAGTGTCACTGGAGCTGTAGGAGATGTTGATTTTGGTTGACTGGGTCCCATCGACGTTAAAGTCTTCGACTCCCGTCAGCGGTGAATGAAAGCATTCAGTGGATTGTTAAAAATTGAAAAGATCTGTCAATTGGCAAAAATCCCCCACCAAGATCTCTACAACACGATAATCGCAGATTTGCCATTTCGGCCAGACCTCATGTTAAGGTAAGCCACTGTCCCAACTCGGGATCACATTGCTTGTGAATTCAAAACAGAGGAAAGCTAAATGGGAAATCGTACGGAAATCCACGACAAGGTACTCAATGCAAAAAGCCTCGACGATATCTCAGAGGCCTACGGGATCTGGGCCAAGAGCTACGATCAGGATCTGCTGAACGAGTTGGGCTACCAAGCACCCGTCCGCAGCGTCGATTTATTACGAAAACATCTGGCAACCGGCATGGTGTTGGACGCAGGTTGTGGAACTGGGCTGGTGGGGCAATTGCTCTTCACGACCGGAAATTTCCAACTCGATGGTGTGGACTACTCAGAGTCCATGCTAGCAGAAGCCCAGAGCAAGCAGTGCTATCAGGACCTTCAGCAGTTGGATCTGAACCAACCCTTAAACCATGAAACCGCTAGTTATGATGCAGTCATCTGTATCGGGACCTTCACCCTCGGACATGTGCAACCAGAAGCGTTGCGAGAAATGGTTCGTGTCACTAGGTCAGGTGGGGTGATCTGCTTCACAGTCCGCGATGAATTCTGGCTCAAGAGCAATTTTGGCAAACTATTGAATGATCTGGAACAGGCCGGACTGACGGACACCACTGAGCTACAGACCATCGATTACATCCTCACAGAAGGCTCCAAGTGCAAGCTGGTGCTACTGACGGTGCTCTGAAAAAAGTTGTGGTCTGAAAAACCCTCGCCCATTTTGGGAGAGGGGGGACCACGTTAGTGGTGGGTGAGGGACTTGATTGATTTCATAAAGATCAAAAGATCAGTCAATTGGCAAAAATCCGCCACCATGATCCTCACAATACAAGAATCGCAGATTTGCCATTTGGGCCCGCCCTTGTGTTAAGGTAAGCCAGCATCCCCAAGCCAGGGTTGCAGCTGATGAATTCAAAACAGAGGAACGCTGAATGGGACACCGAACTGAAATCCACGACAAGGTACTCAACGCCAAGAACTTGGAAGATATCTCTGAGGCATATGGGTCCTAAGCCAAGACTTACGATCAAGATCTGCTGGAAAACTTTGGCTACCAGGCCCCTGCACGGAGTGTGGAGCTGTTGTCGAAGTACCTGCCAATGGAGGAAGCCGTTGTGCTAGACGCCGGCTGTGGGACCGGACTGGTTGGTCAACTCCTTGCGAAAGTGAGAAAGTTTCAGATTGATGGAGCTGATTATTCTCAGTCCATGTTGGACGAGGCCCAAGCCAAGGGGTGTTATCGGGCACTGCAGCAAGTCGATCTGAACCAGCCTCTGCAAATAGCAGCGGATACCTACGATGCGGTGATCTGCATCGGTACCTTCACCCTCGGGCATGTGCAACCCGAGGCTTTACATGAGATGTTGCGTATCACTAAACCTGGTGGACGGCTCTGCTTCACCGTCCGGGACGAGTTCTGGCTGAAAAGTAATTTTGGCAGCCTGCTCAACGAGTTGGAGCAAGCTGGTCAGGCTGAACTCACCGAATTGCAGACGATCGACTACATCCTGAGTGAAGGTTCGAAGTGCAAGCTGGTCTTGCTAACGGTACTTTGAGAGGATCGTGGGTTTGGATACTTTTGCGGGACGAATAGAATATTCTAATTCAAAAGCGAGAAAATTGGGAACTTTGGAGTAGCCCCTCATCCGGCCATTTGGCCACCGTCTCCCTGATGGAGAAGGCAAAGAATTCGTGGAGATTTTTTCACGCAAAAGAGATCAATTTGGCAAATGAAATCAATTCACTGAAAAACCCTCGCCTGTTTTGGGATAGGGGGGCCATCGCAGATGGTGGGTGAAGCTGTTCTACTTACTGAAAATAAATGGAAATTGGGAACTTTGGAGTAGCCCCTCATCCACCTTCATCAGACCACTCAGCTGAACCCAAACTCACACTTCACTAGAGGCCAGGAATGCTGACAGATGTCGTGCTCGCCGAGTTCAGCTGCAGATATTGATCTGAGCTTGAACCGTTGACCTGGCTTGCAATGTTGGAGCTACTATCATTGGTGCCATCACCCATCAGCCAAATTTTGGTACCCTGTTCACCTGTAGCTGACCCCGTCGCAAAATTACTGCTGTAATCAGCGTTCTCATTTGGGTTGCGCCATGGATTCCCAATTTTGTAGGTGGTCATCCACTTAATGGGATCTCGTACTATCATGGCGACTTCTGTGTCGTCTGGTAAACTTTGGCCAGTTCTTAGGGTAGTTACCACAGTCGAAGCAATTTGCCCTCTGAAGCGGTTGGCTGTGTTTGTTACGTAAGAACCAACATAAAAATAGCCACCTACATCTTGGGTGGTACCGTAGCTGGAGTTAACATGAGACCAACTGCCACCTGATGTGATATCTGTGACTGACCCATTGGATAGATCGACTAACTTGAACTGGAAGCGACTGTAATATCGATTGATGTCGCTGGAACTGACTCCTGTAGAGCCACCATTGAAATCAACGTATAGTCCATACCAATTACCTGCAGTGATTAGGCTGTTGGCAGATCTCCATTGGAGGGCATTGTAGTCATCACCGTAGTTGAAAAAGATTCTGCCGTTTGTGTTGATTTCAATTTTGACGCTATCGTTGTGTCGCGAATCACTCTCCACTTTCGACTGACTCCAGAGTGTACGTGAAGTACTGAGATCTGTAGGTTTGAATACCGCAGCAACCGCCCAAGGTTGCCCACTTGCTGCTGTTTGAATACTGGAAACGGAATTACTTGGTGTAATAGTAGTTAATCTATGAAGGGGATTTTGTCCGTTCCAATTGTTGGAATTTCTCGCATACCCACTGGAACCATTAAAATCAACACCCTGATTCCAGGAAGTCCCATCCGTGCTTGGAGTATCATTGATGTAGAGATTGTTGACTTCCTCCGCCGTCAAGGCTCTCTTGTAAATCTTGAATTCATCAATATACCCCTTCCAAGGGTGCTCTTCCCTGCGATTGGTTCCAATTTTTAAGGCATACATGGGAGTTGGTTGAGACTCACTACTCGTAACCTCAAGCACCCCATTCATGTAAACCAAAGAAGTCCCATCCGCTTGCTTGACAAAGGTTGCATGGCTCCATTGATTGGTTGGATACGTGTTCCCTGTTGACGTATGAACTCTTGTGTCTTTGTCCTCTCCTGCTTGACTGCGCCATCGTAGCCCTTGGTTTTTGTTAGAATCGAACTGCCAACTTTGAATTCCACCATCATTGCCAGTTTCAGGCACATAGCGAGAAGACATCAGAGAACTGAATTGCTTCATGTCTTCATCAGCATAAAACCAGAGACTAATTGTGAACCCACCCCTGCTGAAGAGGTCATCTTCATTGGTGTCATTCAAGCTATTGTTGTAAGCATAGCCGTTGCTGGCATCAAAATAAGCTGCAGTGTTATTTGAGAATTGGGAGTCTGCGAAAACAATGTTTGCTCCACTGACTGCTGTGAGGTCATAACGATTGTCACCATGGTACTGAGCAGTGTCTGTCAGATCACCATTGAACTGATAATAAACCAGCAAATCCTCATCTGGATCTGGATTGATCGGACCACCTCCATCGAAACTGTTTGTGGTTCTGGCGTAACTGTTGACACTAGGCTCAGATGTGGAGACTCCACCAACACTTGTTTCTGCTCGGATCACATAGTTGTACTGAGTGGCTCCATCCAATCCACTGTGGGTATAGCTGTTCGCATTCTCCCCTGTAACAATCCTGCCGTCATAAGTGCTGTTGTCATCTGGATCAATCACAATCGGAGAACCAGAAGCCTTCTTCCAGTAGATGACATGGTTGAAGGAGAGAGTAGACTCAGGACTAACTGTCCAAGTCAGGTTGACTTGCTGAGTGTTGGCTGGAGTGGTTCCAGCTAGATTAGTTGGTGGGGAAATCGGAATGGCTACCTTTGAAAAACCAGTACTAATATTTTTTATATTAAATATTTCGGGAGCAAAAAGGTTATTATAATGATCAAAAAACAATTCTACATAAGCCTCATCATTAGTGCTGTTGTCCCAGTTGCTATTGTTATGAACATAGATATAGCCAGAAAGATTTGTATCGACATATGAATGTGTATAGCCATTCCCTCCTGATTCTACAGAATAGTCAGTAGCACCATTCAACGTGCCATTGTGTAGAATTCTGCCAGCAGAGTTTGAGCTAGAAATTTCAAACGCAAAGTTATAAGGCTGCGCTGCCGTATTTGGTT
>NYTS01000022.1 GCA_002683655.1 Deltaproteobacteria bacterium | reverse complement strand
TCAATCGCACAACCTTAGGGAAGTAGGTCTGGAGGAAGGGCTGACTAGTTCTGGCAAACTTTCAAACTATGGTTGCTGGGAGAGTAGACGACAATCGGAGAATGTTCAAAGAGATCAAGTGTTTTTGGTTACTGCTTTCCCCTCTACATTGAAGAGATGAAGATGTTCAGGTAGAAATCGCATGCGGACGTTGGTTTCTTCTTCCAAGGAGGAGTTTCCATTTTGGCGGACCAGGATAGTGGTTCCTGCTTCCAGATCCACATGCAGGAAACTGTCTGCCCCAAGGCGTTCCACCACAGCAATTTTTCCACGCACCGGCCCTTCCGAATCCAGTTCGATGTGCTCTGGGCGGATTCCCATTTGGTCAGCGTTTTCTGCTACTTCTGCCAGAGTTCGATCTGTCTTCAACCCAGAGCCGTCTTCCAGGCGAAACTGCCCTTCACCAAATCCTTTGCCGCTGAGGATGTTCATCCCTGGAGAACCAATGAAGGTTGCCACAAAAAGGTTTGCAGGGTTTTCGTAGAGTTCCAATGGGGGTCCAATTTGTTCGATTTGTCCCTCTGAGAAAACCACTATCCGGTGGGCCAAGGTCATAGCTTCTACCTGGTCATGAGTGACATAGACCATCGTGCTGCGTAGACGTCGGTGTAGACGAGCAATCTCTACGCGCATCTGTACCCGCAGAGCTGCATCTAAATTGGAAAGAGGTTCATCGAAGAGGAAAGCCAGTGGAGCCCTTACAATCGACCGTCCAATGGCAACCCGCTGACGTTGACCGCCTGAGAGTTCCTTGGGTAGGCGATCAAGCAGGGGTTCCAACTTCAATACATTGGCGGCCTCCTTGACAGCAGCAGCCACTTGTTCCTTTGGCTCCCCAGCCATTTTCAGAGGAAAGCCCATGTTGTCACGCACTGTCTTGTGAGGGTAGAGAGCGTAGGATTGAAAGACCATTGAGAGGCTGCGTTCTGCTGGGGGCAATCCGGTGACGTCTTGATCTCCAATGATGATCTGTCCCTCTGTCACTTCTTCGAGGCCCCCGATCAAGCGGAGCATGGTAGACTTGCCGCATCCAGAGGGTCCAACGAAAACAACGAATTCACGGTCTTCGATTTCAAGATCGACTCCTCGTATGACTTCTACCTCCCCAAAACTTTTACGTACACCACGCAACACAATTCCTGCCATAAAGCCTCAACAAAAACGATTCAAGATAGTCATCATGAACTTTTTCATTAACCTCAACCTTTTACGCTACCAGCTGTCAATCCCTTGACCAGGAAGCGTTCGGCCCACAGAAATAGAATCAAAATAGGTACTGTGGAGATCACGGCTCCAGCCATCAGGTGCTGTCGGGGCACTTCTGAAGAATTCAACGAAACAACTCCTCGAGGGAGCGTGAAGATGCTCGGATTGTCCAAAAACATGAACGCAAACAGAAATTCGTTCCAGGCAATCATGAACACGTATAACCCTACTGAAGCCAGTGCCGGTATGCTCAGGGGCATGGTTACCTGTCGGATAGCGACCATGCGCGAACAACCGTCCATCAAGGCAGCTTCTTCCAACTCTGGTGGAATACCTCGAAAGTAGCCCTGCAGCATGTATAGCGCAACGGGAAGTGTGGTTGCAGGGTAAACAATCAATAGCCCCAGTAAGCTATTACGTAGGCCCAATTGAGAAAAAATCACGTATAGCGGAATCACCAAGACAATGGCTGGGACCAGATAAATCATCAGAATGGAGCGGGAGAGCACCTTGCGCCCTTGGAAGCGTAGCCGGGCCACAGCGTAGGCCCCCGGTACGGCAAACAGCAGCGTCAGTGCAACCGTAGCCAGTGAGACAATCGCAGAAACCCCAATGTAGCGGCCAAAATTGAAATCTCTGAACAATTCAACGTAGGAACGGAAGATTGCCCAGCCGTCCTGTCTCCAGTTAGGCATCAAATCTAGTGGATTCATCAAGAGCGCCTGCTGTGACTTCAGGCTGGTCATCAGCATCACATAGAATGGAAGCACTACAAGCACTGTAAAGAAGACAAAGCCAAATACCTGAAGGCTGGAGAGGATGCACAGCTCCCAGCGTCGTCGATTGACAACACCCGGACCCAATGTACGAAAACTGAAGACCAGTACGATCACTAACAGAAAAGCCCCCAGGAGAGCTCCAAGACTTTGCAGCAGAGGATGTGCTTCCGAATTTTGAAATGGGGTATCAGTAGCCAGCAAGTGGAAGAGCAGAGAGATACCAAGTACGAAGCCTCCAATCAAACCGCGAGTTCTACGCTCTATGGCAATCAGGCCCCATATCCCAGCAACCAAACCGCAAATGGTGATCTGAGCACTGCTAGGTACTAGCCCTGTTCCTTCAAACAGCGAGAGCCCTGCGGCCAGTAGCGCAAAAATCAAGAAAGCCCAGATGACCCCAAGTCCCAGACTTGTGAACAGTAGCGTCTGCCACTGACGAGCAGTCACAGGCCCTCCTCCGTAGGCAAGCTACAAAAATAAGCTAAAGCAAACAGGCCTAACAAAAATGAAATCACGACTGCCACCGCGCATCCAGCACCGAGATTATTGATCGCAAAAGCCTGTTCATAAACACTCACAGTCAGGGTGCGTGTACCAGCTGCACCCCCGGTCAACAGAAAGATATCGTCAAATTTGTTGAAGGTCCAAATGAAGCGCAACAAAAATAAGACTGCCAGGATTCCAGCTAACTGAGGTAGCCAGAGTTCCCAAAACTTTTGAAAGGGGGTTGCCCCATCCATTTCTGCAGCTTCAAACATATCCTGCGAGACAGATTGCATCCGAGCTAGAATGAAAAGAAAAGAAAGAGGGAAATAGCGCCAAACTTCGAAGGCGATGACCATCAACAGGGCTAGAGGAATAGGCAGAGTCAGTCCAAATAATTCCACTTCCGTCCAGCGCATTCCAAAGAAATTGATCGGAGTCTCCACGGCTCCCATTTGAAGGAGTAAAGCATTGAGAGCCCCGGAGTTTGGATCCAGCAGCACCAGCCAGGTGAAGGCCATAGCAATCACTGGTGCTACGTAAGGAAAGAGAAAGAGTCCCCGAAAGATCATGCGCCCAGGGAAAGAGAGGTTGAGCAATTGAGCCGCAAACAGACCCACAACGATTGCACCCAGTGTTCCCAGGATCGTATAGGTGAAGGTCACCAGCAAGATTGCTTCAAACTCACGCATCGCGAAGACGTTCATAAAGTTTTCAAGCGTAAAGTTACTGCTGAGCAACTTGTTGGAACTCTCGCCGGTAATGTTCGGTGGAGTCTTACCGGGATCTTCTCTCTCGGCAAGCCAGTCCCCTGTGATCTGAGTTTCGAAGCGCAATTTTTCATTTTGTGCTGGCTCCCAGTCACCCAACTCACACCGAAGGGCGCGTGCTGTCAGTCGGCAGCGGTTGTCTAATTCTGGGATCAGAAGCCCCTTGGGCAGGGTGTCTTTCAGGACCACCTTACGCACCCATTCCGTTTGGGAGGAATTTCTTAAGCGATATTCCAAGCGAAAGGTCTCTCCGGCAGCCTGAATGTTTTTTAGGCCCCGAGTGCGCTCTCGGACAAAGATTTCAGGGGGACGAAGATCTGCGAGGGTAACAGGCTTGAAACTGATCCAGAGCGTAGCCAGTAGTGGGAAGAGAACTATGGCTAAAACAATGAAAACGGTGGGGAGCAACAACCCCAAGGCGAGGCGTTGCTCCCGTCGAGCCAAAGGCCCGAGCTTGGATTTACTCAGTACTGACACAGGGTCAATCCTGGGTTAATCAATTGACCTGAGCCAATTCTTGGTTCATGAGCTGGACAGTTGCTGTTGCACTGCGCTCTCCGTCAATAAACTCTCGTACCAGGCGATTGAGTACCTTGGCATTGACGATTCGTGAAGCCAAAGCCAACTGTCCCTCACGAACGCCCCAGCGGTTGGCGGTTTCCAGACCTGCAGCAATCGAAGTGATGACTTCTGCTGGATAGAGATCAGCCAGCGGCGCCTTGCGGTCTACTCCTACGGGCAGTTTGGACCAGGCATTCAGGTAAAGTTCTGGATTCTTGGAATCACCACGGCGAACGGGAAACTTCCCTTCTGGGGCGATGCTCAGCGTCTGCACATAGCCGTCTGTCATGCTGAATCGAACGAAGTCCATTGCATTGTCAGTGTCAGCATCTGCAGTGATGCCAAAGTATCGAACATCTGCCCAGGCGGCACCGTTGGGATTGGACGGACCAGCCAAGGTAGTGATTACCCCTGTTTTGGAGGCAAGTTCCTTACTGGTTGGGTCACTGTTGATGGTAGGCGGAGCGCTGTCGCGCAGTCCAGCCAACTCGTCAAGGATGAAGGGAGACCAAATGATCATGGCGGCTTCGCCTGCGAAATACATTGCCCTAGACTGCTGCCAGTACAATTCTCCTTCAGGAGAGGCATCCTGAATTTTTTTGTAGAAATTCAAGACCTCGACTGTGGCCTTCTCATCTAGTTCCTGCAGTCCCTGTTGGTTCACAGGACTCACCCCATTAGATAAGAACACATGCTCCAACACCTGGCTCATGAAGGCTTCATCAATCTTGTTTGGCGCTACAAAGCCATACATCGAAGGTGGGTTATGCAGTTTCTCAAGTGCTGCCTCGATGTTGGCATAGCTGTTTGGTGGATTCAGACCGTGAGCTTCGAAGAGATCTTTACGGTAGACCACCAGCTGTGTCCAGCCATCGACAGGTACAGAGGCATAACCACCACGAATTGCGGCCATGTCCAAGGCACCCGGAGAGAAGGTGCTAGCGCGAAGACCATAAATGACCTCAGTTGCGGCTTCCGTATCCAACAATCCGGATTCTGCCCAAGGCAGAGCATATTGCAGAGGGTGATAGATCACATCCGGCAGATCACCAGCGGCAAAAGCAGCAGTCGCTCGGGTCCCCAAATCTTTTTCTGAGATGGGAATTACCTCAACGCTCACTCCTGTTTGACTTTTGAAATCGGCTGCCATCTGCTCTTGCTTGGCTAGTCGATCTGGTTGTTCCTCAGTGGTCCAAAAGCGCAGGCTTTGAGCAAAGGCTTCTCCGCTAAGTAGGAAGGTTCCTGCCAAAAGTGCAAAGGCACTCTGGCTCCCTCTACGAATCCATGTTTTCATCATGTTACTCTCTCAAGAGGTGGTTAGGGTCGGTTTGGACCCATTCAGAGATTTCTCCGTTTTANTTCTAAATGATTACGGAGAGCACGATTGTTCGATGCTTGGTCAACGAAGCACGAACAGAGAAATAGAGCCCCAAGGCTCTAAGGCGTCATTAGCCATTGGTTAGTTCCGCAATGATTTTTCAGTCATTTTGTGGGGTGTCTTTTGGGATGAAAGCAAGCCTTTGCGACTACGGATGAAAGTCGCTAGTTCACTAGAATTGAGACGGACTGGACCGTCGGAGCCCCGCTCCAGCAACACCGCCATGGTCAGCGTTCCAGAGACCTTGGCACCTTTTTCGTGAATTAATTGCATCAACTTGACTCCACATTGGAAGCCAGCCTCGTATTGATCCACTGCAAAGGTGGTCAGACCTGGTTCGCTGAATTCCCCCTCGGGAATCCCTTCATACCCGATTACNGAGATATGCTCNCCAGGGATCAACTCCAGTTGCTTTGTNGCTCGAATGACTCCAAGTGCAGCAAGATCCAANGCNCAAAGGAAACCCGTCGGAGGTTGTGGAGATNTCAGCAATCTCATCGCACANTCCAACCCATCTGGNACCGTGGTGATGTTTTCAAAGATCTGCAGTTGAACTTNTTCTTGATCGAACTCCTCNATTCCGAGTTCCACACCCTTTTTACGGAGGCTGTTGTAAAATAGCTGAGCATCTCCTCCCAGAAATGCTAAGTGTCTGTGCCCAAAAGCCAACAAGCGAGCTGTTGCTCTACGGAAGCACTCAACCTGGTTGATGTCGAACCAGGAGTACTGGGTTAGGTNCTCTGTTTGTCCGTAAAGCACCAGAGGAGCCTTCAATTGATCAAGGATCTGAATGCGTGGGTCGTCATGCATCGTTCGAGGCAGGATAAATCCATCAACCTTGCGTTGAACAAACAGATCACGATGAAGCTCAACCATCTCTGCATCAGATTGTGCAGTTGCCACCGTCAATGTATAGCCCTGCTTGGCAATCGAGGTGAAGATCCCATTAATGAATTGCATCAGAAATGGACGACTTGCAGCTTGAGATTTGGGCATCAGGATCAAGCCAACAGAGCGGGCCAAACCCGTTTTGATTCCCTGGGCTACAGCGGAGGGCTGATAGCCTAATTCCTTCGCGGCTTGCTGAACTCGCGCTACCGTCGAGGCAGAAACGTCAGCGTAGCCCCGTAGTGCTCTGGAAACCGTCCCTTTGGAAATCCCTAAATGATCCGCAAGATCTTGAATGGTGATTTTCATAATCGCTAGTTGAGTTGACAAAACCGGTTTCGTGAAAAATGACTGCCAAAACCGGTTTTGTCAACCAAAAAATAGAAATAATCACTGCGTGGGTTGAGTTGGATTTGATCCGTGGCAAAGTAGATCAATAGTTAGAACGTGGTTCAAACAGGCCAGACGAACCAAAGTCCTGGAAGTATTAAAAATGGTAAACTTGGACCATCTACTTCATGATCTGTCCACAGTGTTCACAGACTTTCTGGGAGGTTTTCTCTGAAGTTTTGGTAGATTCCACAGGTTCATGAGATTCAGCAAAGCCTGCAGCCAGGATTCCAGTGGGAATGGCAAACAAGCCAATACCAATGATTGCTGAAGTGGCTCCCAGGAAGCGACCCAGGGTAGTAATCGGAGTCACATCCCCATAACCCACAGTGGTCAGTGTAGCGACTGCCCACCACATGGACTCGANNATNCTANCAAATTTATCNGNNTGNGCTTCGTGCTCTGCATAGTACATCAGGGTCGAGGTGACAAAGAGCAGGGAGAGCATCACGATCAGTGAAGAGAGCAACTCTTCTGATTTGCCAGCAAAAATCTGGGTCAACCGTTGTAGAGACCGTGAGTAGTGGAAGCCTTTCAAAAATCGCAGGACCCTGAGAATTCTCAAGAAACGAGCATCAAAGGCAAAGAAGCTGAAGATCAATTGCAGATAGAAGGGCAGAATTGCCAATAGATCGACCAATCCATGTAGAGAGAATAGGTAGCGTAACCTTCCGAACTTGCCAGAAAATCGCTGTTCGGATGGACAAGTGTAGAGTCGAGCAGCCAATTCAACCGTAAAAATGCCAATGGAAATCGCGTCAAAGGCCCTGAACCATTGACCATAATCGGCTGCAAGATTGGGATCTGTTTCCAAGACGAAGGCAATCAGGTTCAGACTAATCAGGGAGATGATGAACTTATCAAACCAGTAGGCTTCCTGGGTTTCGTGCATCTCTACGATCTCCCAGATCCTTTGTTGTAGTGTCATGGTTCCTCTCGTTGAAACACTTGAGTAAATGGGCTCACAGACTCTTGGGAGGTGGGTGATACGGAAGATGCTGCAAAGAGTCGAGGCAGACGAAGCTTGGAGGAGGCGCAATGAAAAATTTGTAGTCGGACTTAACATGGAGATTGACAAGCAAAAAGTCCAAAATTACTCTGTTAGGGCTTCGTTAGGGGTGGTGGCTTGGCTGCCTGAGAGAAAACCCTTGGAACCTGATCCGGGTAATGCCGGCGCAGGAAAACGATGCCTCCAGCTGCACTTTCTCAAGTGCCTGCGCACTGCATCTCCGATTATTTGCATCTCTCCCCGTCGAAGCGTGATCCAGTGACTCAGGATGGTTGATTTTCATCAACCCAGACTCACTTTTTGTCAACTCCTTGTTGAGGAACACGCTCGTGCTCAAACAAAAACTATCTCGCTGGCTTGCCGGCATTCTACTGTCAACGACCCTTGCACTGCCTGCATTTGCTCAAGACCTAGTGGTCTACACCTATGACTCCTTCAATACTGAATGGGGTCCAGGACCTGTGGTCTTCAAGGCTTTTGAGGAACAGTGTTCTTGCAAGGTCCAAGTGATCGCCCCTGGGGACTCTGGTTCTTTACTGAGCCGGACAATCCTGGAAAAAGCCAATCCCAAAGCGGATGTGCTGTTGGGTGTCAATGACAGTGAACTGGCCAAGTCTTTCAAGCATGATCTCTGGGAGCCGTATCGCTCCCCCAACCTGGATCGTGTTCCTGAAGAGCTGCGGCTTGATTCTGAATACCGTGTCACTCCCTTTGACTATGGGTACATTGCCTTTATCTACGACTCTGAACGGTTGAGCTCACCACCAACGAGTCTTGCTGATCTGAGTGATCCACGTTTTGCAGGCAAGGTCGTGATTCAGAGCCCAAAAACCTCCTCACCTGGCTTGTCAATGCTCCATTGGACCGTTGCGGTTTATGGAGAAGAGGGCTATCTGGAATATTGGGATCGTTTGCGTCCGAATCTGCTAACGATCACGGACGGGTGGTCTTCAGCTTATGGCATGTTCACCAAGGGGGAGGTGCCGATTGTACTAAGCTACGTCACTAGTCCAGCCTACCACGTAGAGTATGAGCAGACGGAGCGCTACAAGGCACTGGATTTTCCGGAGGGCATGTTCCGTCAGGTTGAATTCGCAGGGATTCTCAAGGGCGCTAAGAACCAACAGCGAGCTCGTGAATTCATTGACTTCATGCTCACCTCTGGCTTTCAGGATGTGATTCCGTTAACCAACTGGATGTACCCTGTGGCGCCGGAAAAAGCCTTGCCAGATTCCTATCAAGCTGCGGTGCGTCCGGCCAAGACGCTCACTCTCTCCCCAGAAGAAATTGAGGAAAACAATGAACGGTGGCTTCGAAGCTGGTCGCGGACAATGGCGCAGTGAGTAAATGAGCCAACTCCTGGAGCGTTTGCTTCCTGGCTTCTTGCAGATCCTGGCTATGCTGTTGCTGGTAGGTGGATTTTACTTGCCGCTGCTGTTGTTTCTGGGTGGTCAGGACCCTCTCCAACCCGGGGTCTCGGTTCTGCGCTTGGACTACCTGTTGGAGTTCTTAGCTGATCCCTGGAACCTACGAGTTCTTGGATTCTCTTTGGAGCAGGCGTTCTGGAGTGCTGTTCTTTCCATCCTGCTGGGCCTTCCCGGGGCTTGGCTGCTGACTCGCTATGACTTCCCGGGGCGAGCGGCCCTGCAACGTTTTGCTTACCTGCCATTCCTGTTGCCCTCCATCTTAGTAGTGCTGGCGATGGTCCTGTTTTTTGGGAATCAGGGTTGGGTCAACCAAGCGCTGATGTCCCTCTTCGGGCTCAAAGAACCTCCAGTTCAATTCCTCTATTCACTCAATGGGATCCTGCTGGGCCATGTCTTTTACAACTTCCCACTGGCGATGCGGCTGATTGGGGATCAATGGGAGAGAATCTCTGCAAAGTATTCGCTGGCAGCACGAATGCTTGGTCATTCCCCCTTATACAACTTCTTGCTTGTGACGCTGCCGTTGATTCTTCCTTCGATTTTGGGAGCCTTCACCCTGATCTTCTTACTCTGCTTGAACAGCTTTGCCATCATCCTAGTGTTGGGAGGAGGTGTCCGCCACACGACGATCGAGGTATTGATTTATCAACTGGCACGGATTGATTTGGATTTTTCAGGAGCTGCAGTGTTGTCACTCTTGCAGTCTGGACTGGCAATCTTCACCTTGTTGCTCCTGCTCAAGCAGCATCGCAAACAGCGTCCAATACGACAGCAGTCACTACCCCGACTCTGGCTTCCTGATCAACTTCGACTGAGACGACCCGAAGCCTGGCTGGGCTTGGCTTGGTTGGTAGCTGCACTGACTTTTGGGGTTGGTCCTCTTTTGGCCATCGTGTTTGATTCCCTAAGACAAGCAGATGCTTTTACCTGGGATGCTTATCAAGTTCTCTTTGCTGAGAGGGAGAACAATCGTTTCTTTTCCGCCTTGTGGAATTCATTTCGGATTGGGTTGACGAGCGCACTGCTCGCTTCGCTCCTTGGTGCTGGGCTGCTGATTTGGTTGGAACGTGTACCGCTACGCTTGAGAGCGGGATTGGAAGGGCTGATTCTCTTGCCGATGGCTTTTTCCACGGTGGTCTTTGGGGTGGCCTGGTTTCATCTAAACCAGTCATGGCTTGCGGGGAGTGTCTCTCTTTTTTGGATTGCTGCTGCCTTGCATGCGATCCTGGGATGCCCTTACTGGCTCCGCTTGGTGCTGCCAACTTGGAGGGCAATTCCCGCTCAGTGGCACACTGAATCGAAGATACTTTGCATCCCACGTCTGCGTTTCTGGAGGATTGTCCTCTGGCCCTGGCTGCGACCGACCTTGCTGCTGGCCTTTGGGTTTGCCTTTGCGCTCTCCTTGGGAGAACTCAATTCCATCCTGATGATCGCTGATGAAACAGTACGAACGCTACCCTTGGAGATCTATTCGGCTTTGTCTGGTTATCGTTTCCATCAGGCCTCTGCGGTTGGAGTTATTCTGCTGGCGATGTCGGTAGGCTTGTTTTTGCTGGTCGAACGAACTGCTCTGCTGAGAGAGTAATCTTTTTGGAAAATAACTAAAAAAAGTCACTATTTTAGTTGAGCAATCTGCCGACTGAAAAATACTGTTGCCCAAGAAAGTGTGAGAACATTGAGAGGTAGCCATGTCGATCTTTGGGTTTCCTTGTCGTAAAACACCTGAAACCGACCGAGCCAACGTGACCGCAGGAGGCGAAGTGTGCCTTTGCGAGATGGTGGCGTCGATCTTTGGTCTCCATGACTCCAAATATCCAAGTTTGCAAAATTTAAGTTTACTGCATCCCACAGAATTGTGTCAGGGAAATTGACTGACAGGCGGGCCTGATCCTATGATTGAGAGTTTCAGTGACAGGTTGTTGAAAGTGATGAGGTTCTATCCACAATTGAATAAAAAGTCCTCGTAGCTGGGCGGAGCTTCCTTACCGACTCCATAAATATCGTAGGTCTTCTCACTCACCTCTAGGAATTTCATGGTAGTTAGATCAAGATACCAGGTTTCCGTGGAGCTTAGCTCTTCCAGGAGATTGGTATAATCTGGAATTCTCTTGATGTGATTCATGTGTTTTTTCTTCTCGTTTATTTTTCATTCTCCAAAATTATCGCATAAACGTGACAAGAAATTTTAGGAACTCAGCTTTAAAATGAGTGATTAAATTGTAATTTTCTTTTAATACTGCTTTTATGTCCAATTTTTGTTTAAAAATTATGACAAAAATTGATTAAATCAGACTTTCTGATTGAAAAAATATTTTATATATTATTGAATTTCAATAATTATTCTTTTTAGGGTTGTCTGAAAAATAATTGACACTCAGAAGAGGCAGAACTATAAATATAAAAAACTGGTAAAAACTCGATCCAACTTTGCGTACATACAAATGCAAAAGCCCCGGCATCCAGATGGTTTGGCAACGGATACAGGGGCCCAACACAACAAGACATCCTGACGGAATATCTGCTGATTTAACTGTAGCACATTTTTTTTTGTCCTTTGCCAACGATTTCTTCTCTCCTTTCTTCGCGCTCTCCTCATCAGGCATTCTTCTAGTAAAAATTAACTGCTGTAGGTTCGAATTTTAAATTCTCTGTAGGAATCCATCAGCAAATCGTGGGGTAGCTTCCTTTTTTGGATTGTTGCACCATTGCAAGTGATCCTGGGATGCCCCTACTGGCTCCGCTTGGTGCTGCCACTGGGAGAGCCATTCGCGCTCAATGGCACACTGAATCGAAGATCCCTCATATCCCACGTCTACGTTTCTGGAAAATGGTACTCTGGCCTTGGCAGTGACCAACCTAGTTGCTAGGTCTTTAGTTTCGCTTTTGCGCTTTTATTGGGAGAACTCAATTCAAACCTGATGATCGCTGATGAAACGATACGGACCCTACCTTTAGAGATCTATTTCGCCGTGTCGAGCTGTCGTTTCCTTCCAGCCTCAGCAAGTGGTGTCATTCCGCTGGCGATGTCGGTGGGCATGTTTCTGCTGGTCGAACGGTCTGCATGCTCAGTAGATAATCGTTTTCTGGATCGGTCTTCAAAGCATTGGATCATTTACCATCTGTCTCAGAGATCAGGTGGCCCTTAGGCAGAATGATCGTATTCTGATAAGCTTTTCATTCTTCTCTCAATTTCTATCTTTACAAAACTCTCATCGACGGCTTGTGTGTTCTCAACTCTCCAAGCTAGGTGACAGTTTTCAGACTACGTTGAATCCAAATTTATTTGCAAATCGGTGAGTTTAGACCAGACGCAATTTTCCTACTCCCATAGGGAGAAGCTGGCTGAAAGGCAGATGAGGGAGTTTGTGGATAAACAAAAAAGCCCTGGACCACGAGTAGTGATTCAGGGCTTCAAAGGTTGTCAGATTGCTTCAAAATAACAGCAGTTCTGCAGCAAGGAGAACTATGGAAGCCGTGTCTGTACTCTTACCAACCAGCCTTGCTTCCCCAGCAAGTATAGGTGCCGTTATTCAATCCAGCACAACTCCAATCCGCTCCAGCAAATACTGACTGTGGATTAGTTAGAGCAGGAACAGTTGTCTGTCCAGCTGAGTTGCTACCTGTACAAGTAACAGCACCACTCTCTAGATAGCAGATGTGATCCGTGCCAGCAGCGACATCTGTAGCAACACCACTGTTCAATACAAAGTGATCTGTATTTACAGTGCCGTTGTACTCGCCCCATACAGCAATACTACCATTGTCAATCAATGCGGCAGTAAATAATGACTCAGTACCAATGCTCACTTTAGAGAATAGTGTGCTAGAGCCTAAGTCATATACAGTGTCTGGTCTCTTCTTTGACTTTGTGCCTGAGGTTCCATCCCAAACCGTATCTGCCATCTGTCCTTCTTCATTGCTACCCCAGCACTCCATAGCACCAGCTGATGTCAAAGCACATGAATGTTTAGCACCTGACTCAATACTGACAAATGTAGTTGTAGTATCGGAAGCCTCAGGAGTCACATAGGTATTGTTGTTACCTGTGCCAAGTCTGCCTTTTACATTACTTCCCCAGCAATATGGCTTGCCACTACCATCCAAAGCACAAACAAAGTCTGAGCCAACTGATACATCTATAGCTGATGTGAGTGTATCTACAGTGACATAAGATGAAGTGTTAATAGTATTAGCAGCATCACCTAATCCGCCACCCTGATAACCTTTACACTGAACACCTGTTGATGTAGCAACACACTGGTTGTCAAACCCATATGACATATCAATCACTCCTACAACATCATGTTCTACTGGAGTAGAAGCAGATGAATACTTCATACTCCATTCACCCCAACCATTCACACCTGAATGGACATAGCTGCCAAGCTCTGAGCCATTACCAGCAATGGATACTGGAGTAGTTGTAGATGGCAAAGCACCTGGTGTTGGACAAGACGATGAAGCACC
>NYTS01000021.1 GCA_002683655.1 Deltaproteobacteria bacterium | reverse complement strand
CACGACTGGTGCCATAGCGAATAGAGTCAGGATGAGCACAGGGAGGACATTGCATCGTTAGTTCTCCAAATTTCGGAGATTACTTCATTTGTATAAACGACGCAACTGCGCCAACCCCGAATATTCTGAGTTAAATTCTGCACTCTTGGGCCTCCTACAGTCTGTTGTAAAAATGCTTATACTGTCAGTAGAAAAGGCTGGACTGAGTACATTACATTCTGAGTGGAATTAAAGGTGATAGATTTGGATGATTTAAGACAGATATCATTCAATTTGAGCAGGTTAGAACTTGCGTCAGAATTTAAGATTTAGCGAATCCAATCCCGCTTCCGAATCAAGAAATGATTAGTGAGGAGTAGGAGCATCGTTACGAATCAGATTAGCCGATTTACAATCATCCCAAAAGGCTGAAGGAATGGGATGTTCCACCAGTTGCCGATTTTCTAGAACCTGAGCTGGTTGAAAAGCCCCAGGAATGATCGAAGCTACTAACGAATGTCCCAATGGAAATTGTAAGGCAGCCGCCTTGAGAGGAATTTGGTGGTCATTGCATAATCTTTCAATCGCCCTCACCTTCTGAAGCACTTCAGGAGTTGCATCCGCATATTTGTATTTTGCGCCCTCGATTGCTCCACTGGCAAGGATTCCAGAAGCATAGGGGGCTCCAACGACGACTCCTACACCCAGGCTCTCACACTTCGGGAAAATATTGTCTAAAACATCTTGATCCAGCAAGGTATAGGGCATTGCCACCAGAAAGAAATCCAGGGGACATTCTTCCAGAAATCTCGGCACCATGGATTCATCGTTTATACCAGCTCCAAAAGCCTTGATTTCTCCACTACGCTTTAGTTCATCGAGTGCCTTCCAGCCTGATTCCAACTCCTTAAAGTATTCATTCATGCGCTTTTCCGTGCGATGGTAACCAAGATCTAAATCATGAATCACGAGTACATCAATCTGGTTCAAACCAAAACGCAGCAGACTATCCTCGTAGGAGCGCAAGATTCCATCATAGGTATAATCAAACTTAAGGGTAAAAGGCAGTCCACCAGTCCAGGGTGAACCGTTGAAGTCTTTGGCTCGACCTCGATAGCGCGAATACACTCTCCCGACTTTGGTGGAACACAGGAATTCCTTTGGATCTTGCTGACGCAGCAATCCACCAATTCGGTGTTCACTCAACCCATGTCCATACCAGGGAGCAGTATCGTAGTAGCGAATGCCTGCAGACCATGCACTTTCCAAAGTTTGGCGTGATTGTGTTTCTGAGACACGCTCAAACAATTCACCGAGGGGGGCTCCGCCAAAACCAAGCACTGGGAGCTTGAGTGCAGTCTGTCCAACTTTCCTCAGTGGTAAATTGTTCATTTGAGAATACACTATGAAGTTGATGTGGGAATAGGAAGGTAAGCCTTTAGCTGGCTTAGCAAACTGGAAAAAAACTTATAAAAATTAAAGAATTCAATAGGTGAGAGTATGATAAAACATAATTTAATAAGGTGAGAGCCAGCTTTCTTCAATGCCTAACCCAAATCCTGGTCGATCATCTAATTCCATCCAGCCATCTTTTGGGATCTTTTGTCGGGGAACTTCTATGGTTTCCTCTAATGGAATTCCTGGAGCACCTCTCACAAAGTATTCTAACCAAGGAACGCAGGACACTGCGTGTGAGAAGTGCTGACCATAAGGGTTGCGTCCTCCGGCATGCAGCATAACTTTTTTACCAGCAGATTCAGCAATAGCAGCAATCTTTAAACAAGTTGTCAGTCCCCCAACCCAATTAATATCAGGCTGAAGAATATCCACTACATCATTGGAAACCGCCCATTGAAATGGAAAATGAGTGTACCAGTGTTCCCCTGTCGTCAGGGTTTGCCAGGGAAGCTCTTTACGCAGAGAAACGTGACCTAGAAAATCCTCAGACAACAAACATTCTTCCATCCATCTCAACCGACAATGTCGAAGTTGTTCAGCTAATCTAACGGTATATTCGACGTCCAGCGCCATCCAGCAATCGAGCATCAATTCAGCATCATTCCCGATGATGGATCTCGCTTTTTCAACAAATTCTACGTTTTTTTTTAAACCATCCAACCCATCTGCGGGACCGTAGGGACAAGCCAGCTTGAAAGCCTTGAAGCCCAATTCTTTGTACCAATCAACATCATTGCCCGTTGCATAACAGAATATTTTCTCTTCTTTGGGTCCACCAATGAGCGAATATACGGGTACTCCCAATGACTTTGCTTTTGCATCCCAAAGAGCCAGATCAATCGCACTGATCGCGTAGGATGCAAGCCCCACTGTTCCAAAGGGCTTTGTCAATCGGAACATCATGTCTGAAATCATTTCAATGGCAAATCCATCCTTGCCCACTAAATTGGGTTCAAGATGCTCTCGAATGATAGTGGCTGCGACAACTCCTTGATCTGTCATTCCCAAACCCCAGACGCCATTTTCCAGAGTCACTTTACACCAAACACTCCCCCAATTGGGAAGCCATAGGCTCCGATGTGATTTTACTGATGCAAAGCGAGACATCGGATTGGCAACTTCATCAGTTTCTGCCCAAGACTGCTTTCTTTGCTTTGAATTGAAGTTCTTTTCTGGAAGTTGAACCCGGACACATTCAATGGATTTAATCTTCATAAGACTCTGAGAGAATGACATTTCGTAGCTATAGGGAGTGTAAGTGAGTCAGAAATCCATCAAAATGTTTTTTGTACAAGCCATCATAGAAGAAATCCTTCATGGCTTTTGCTTTTTGAATTGGGATCAGATCAAAACTATTGTTGCTTCCAAAGACTGACAGATGGAAAGAGCAAGCAATATTTAGCATATAAGTCGACATAAAAGCTTCTTCAATACAATTTCCAGATACTAGTGCGCCATGATTTTTGAGAAATAGAACGTTTTTATTCTCAAAAGCCTCAACAAGTCTTTGTATGTTTAGCTCTTCCGAAATTGAATCATATTCATTGAAATAGCCATATGAATCCATGAAGCAGCATGAATGCTGAGTTAATCGTGGTTCAAACACAAAATCAGTTCGGGTGGCAACTGTAGTAATGGACGGGGTATGAATATGGAAAACACACTTGTGAGTATCCAAGTGCTTGTGAACTGGAGTATGAAAATAAGAAGCAGCTTTCAATGGCCTGGCTTCACCAACAAATGATTCGGTTTCTTTATCAAAAACTACGAGATTGTTTAAGTTAACAAGATCCCAATGAACGTGGCCCGGTGTCATAAAAACAGTCTTAGGATGAAGTGGATCATCGTAGCTGATGTGATTCCAAACTCCCTCGACAAGTGAGTGGAGAGCACCTAAGTGATGAACTAAAACAAAATTCTTTTTGGACTTTTCTTGTTGCCTTTCGATCATGAATCCAACTAGTTTTGGTTCATATCAAGAATAGGGATTGACCTAACAAGAGCTTGTTTAAAAGTATTCTTAGGCGTTTTCATTATTGATTTACAATCTCCTATCTCCAGTGAATCCATCTTTCATTACAACGAGTTCATCGCAAGCATTGTAATCAGTTGTGAGATCATGTCTCATGTAGGGTGTTGCTTCTTTTCAAGTAAGCGTATGTAAAATTGACATGACCACCAGCCAACACCAACTACACCAATTCGTGCTACTTCTTTCATGTAAATTAATTTAATCGATAGTTTTTAGTTTTCTTATTCCTCTGAACCAGTGACAACGTGAACTTTTGTGAATCAACATTCATTACTGATTTTAATTTAATCGATATGGGAGAGCCTAGTATTGAATTCGCTTTAAATTGAGTTCTTCCCTATTGATGCGCAAACCCCATCCAGGCTCCTCAGTAAGTCTTATACGCCCATTTTCAGGGAGAATCTCATTTTCAAACATATTCCCAAAAACAGCAGGAAAACTCAGACAATCTGGACTCGTGTTCAAGTATTCACAGAAAGGACAGTGCGGTTGTGTAATCACAAAGTGATAGCTGTAGGCACCACTACCATGAGGAACCACCGGGATGTCATAGGCTGCGGCCAGGGCAGAGATTCGCATTAATTCCGTCAAACCACCACACCACATCACATCAGGTTGTAAAATATCCACGGACCGTGATTCGATGAGCTTTCGGAAACCATAACGCGTATATTCATGCTCACCAGTAGTCCAGCGTACCCAAGGTACACGTTCCTTCAAAATTCGATGACCATCAAAATCATGTGGCTGCAGGACCTCCTCAAACCAATAGAGTTTGATGTCCTTCATCGCTTCAGCCAACTCTACTGCGTAAGGCACATCCAGTGACATCCAACAATCCGCCATCAACAGGAAGTCCTCACCCACTCTTTCTCGCATCTCTCCAAATTTCTCACGATTCTTCCGGATTCCATCTAGCCGATCTACGGGGCCATAGGAAAGAGGCATCTTTCCACCAATGAAGCCATTTTCCTTGGCAACGTCCGGTCGAATACCTGTGCAATAGAGTGACACCTCCTCACGGACCGCCCCACCAATCATCTGGTAAACGGGTTCATCTCGAAGCAGTCCCAGTAGATCCCACAAAGCCAGATCCACAACACTTAATGCCCACAGGGGGAGTCCCTTCCCACCATAAAAGACACTTGAGCGATACATCTGATCCCACATCTGATTCAGGCTTCTAGGATCTTGGCCAATCAGAAAGCGCTTAAAATGCTTTTCAATAATGTAGCAAGCTGGAGCACCTCCCTGCCCTGCACTAATTCCAATGGTTCCATCATCAGACTCAATCTCCACAACAATGCTATTCATCACGTTGATACCAAAGCTGGTCCGAGATGCCTTGTAGCTTGGGTAGCCAGACATTGGTGTCGAGATCAAGGAATCAACCAGCCAATGTCCAGTTTCACGATCATGATAATCACCCCCAGAGCCCTTTTGATCGAGGACAAAGGCTCGGACGTCTTTGATCTTTGGAAATTTCATAATCACACCCTGGATAATTACTATCGAATAAGAGAACTGAAATGATCGGTAACGCTAGATTATAGAATCTTAGAGGATGACTAGCTTCAAAACATTTTCCAGGTCTGGAATATTCACCAAATGAAGTTGGATCATCGTTTTTTCCTCCTTCTACTTCCATAGGATACACAAAAGTTAAAACTGAGATAAGCAGTCACGGAAGATGAAACATAAACTCCAGCGGCTTGACAACTGGAGCTCCATTGTTTTCAGTCGCCATGATGTCACCCATGAAAGACCACCAACGCTGCATAACTTCATGTTTCGGCAACTCTTCCATTTGGTGATCTTTTGTTCTTTTCAAAACAGCAAAGAGAATATTCGTTTCAGGATCTAAGAAGATACTATAGTCAGAAATTCCAGCATCTTTCAGAAGAGCAACAAGATCATCCCAAATTTCATCATGACGTTTCTTGTAAACTTCTGCTTGATCAGGGTTAAGAAGCATTTTAAAAGAAATTTGTTCCATCATATTTTTCAGACTAAAATCAGAAAATTAATTACAATTCAACAACAGTATTGGTATCAAAAGATCGGATAGCTCCTTCAATAGCCTCCTGGGCTGCTAGTCCTTCCTTACCGGAACCATTTACTTCGTTAGGTGGTACTTGGTTTATGTTATCTTGCACCCAGGCCTCAATTCTTGACCTAAAAGTTTCTTGGAAATGATTCATTCCGCCATAACAGTCATATTGCTCCATACTCCGGCTCCTCCTTGGGTAGTAACGAAGAGACTCACAAGCATTTTCAATAACAATTCTACCTTTTGAACCTACGATCTCCATGGTTTCTAAGCCAAACGAACCAGACGGAAAATCACCATCGTAGCTACCTCTCAGGTGCCCAATGATCCCATTTTCAAATTGAAGATTCATTTGAGCATTTGACCATATTTTTCTTCCCTCACCTTTATTAGCGAAGCATTGAATTTTTTGTATTGGACCACCGAAGTAATTGAGAATATTGAAGGAGTGAGGATGTAGTGCACGCAGATGGAACCAAGGAGAAGTCTCCACTGGGTTATCAATCCACATCGTCATGTCAATCATGTGAATCGTGCCGATTCGATTTGCGTCAATCCATTCCTTCGCTTTGATCGCAGAGGGGGTGAAACGATGGTTTAGATTAATTCCGTAACGAACTTGTTTTTCTTCAGCTAGTTTTGTCATTAAGCGAGCATGTTCAATATTATTAGAGATAGGTTTTTCACCAAGAACATGTATCCCTGCTTCCAGAAGTGCTACAGTTGGCAGATAGTGATCTCCCCCATTTTCTTCCCCTTTCGTACAAACACTTGCAATCTCCATTGGCATCTCAGCCAGCAGTGATTCAACACTATAATATGCCTTGCAGTTAAATTTATTGGCTGCCTTATCTACTTTTTCCCGATCAATATCACAGACAGCAGTCAAATCCACATTTTCTAGGGAAGAGTAAATCTCTGTATGAATGGAGCCAATATTGCCAACTCCAATTACTGCAGCCTTAATTTTTTTCATAGTTTAATCTGTGATGGATGAAAGAGCACAATTTAACCATCCCTTTGACTCTGCAGCAATAGTGGTGCAGGAGTGAAGTGAAAGATCACCTTGTTTTGCTCCAATAACTTCAAGATTTATAGGTCCATTGTAATTTGACACCTGTAACAGTTTAAGGATTCCGATTAGATCAATTTTTCCTCTGCCACATATTTGTTGAAATGGTGAGCCTGGGCCTTTGATATCTTGTGCAATACAGTCTCTGATATGGACATGACTGATCCAGGGTAAGACTTCTTTGAATCCATCTACTGGATCCTCTGGAACTCTAAATATATGACTAGGGTCAAAATCTAAACGAACATTGTAACTCTCTAGTAACTGTACAGCTTTTTTGGACAGTTCAGTATTATCAATACAAGTATTATAATGAGCCTTGAAACAAGTCGTCACATTGTATTTATTTGAAATTTCACTGTGTCTTTTAAGACTCTCTAATGCGGAATCAAAAGATCCTCCGGCAATGGGCACACCATTCGAATCAATACTTCCACCAGGACCGAGGTTGATAACAGGACATCCAATACCTGCTGCCAATTGAACAATGTATTCCCAAAAATTGAGATCGTGCTTTGCCCTCTCAATCGCTGTTACAGGCAATTCATATTTATTGATCAGCGCACAAATCGTAGAAATGTTTTGACTGACTGGATCAGACTCATTGATGTGCTCACTCATTGCTGGATCGAGGGCAGAAAGCTCAATTCCCGAGTAGCCCATTTCACTGGCAGCTATAAAAGCTTTTTCAAGATCAAAATTGCCGAACAGAACTGAGTTAAAACCAAGTTTCATTGTGCCTATATCGTTGATAAAGTTTATCTGGGAGTCCTGCTTTCGAATGAGTTGCAGAAATTTAGATTGGTAAAAATGGATTCCCTTGGATCGGCTGACCATCTTCACTGGCAATATGCTCTTTCAATAGGTGGTCACCCTGACAATTGAAAAGGGTCTCAGTATCCATAAAATGTAGCGCGATGGCCCTTCTCGGCTGACCAGAAAGGTTGGGGCCTGAGCTATGCCAAGTGAGTGAATCGTGAAAATGAACGTGACCTTTTTGCACTGGACAGAGCACTTGAGTCGGTTCACTCATAAAGCTGTCATTGTGTCCAAGCTGCCAGCTTCCATCATGCTGATGCAACCATTCATTCTGATTTCCCTTCAGGTGCGATCCTGGAACCATCACCATACACCCATTCTGAGGACCAGCATCATCAAGAGCGATCCAAGCCGTCAATTGAGTTCCACCCTTCATTATAGGCCACTTTGGCAAATCTTGATGCCATGACAGGCGGCCTCCAACATGACTTGGTTTGTACTGCACCTGATCATGCCAAATCCTGAAATCCGATTTCCCTGTCAACTTCGAGATGTAGTGTTTGAGTTTCGCATTTTTCAAGAGTTGGGAAAACGCTTCGGATGCCTGCCAAATATTGACGATTTGCCAAATTGGCCTCTGCTCTTCTCCTGAAAGATTTGCAATACGAATAGGTTGGGTGCGTGTGGGGTTTTCTCTATGTTCAATGACAGAAAGAATCTCATTAGCAAGCTCAGTTGCTGTGTCTTCAGTGATTAGAGGGCCTGCATTTACAAATCCGTTCTTTTTGAACAGGTATACTTGGTGTTCAGATAAAAGGTCTTCTTCAGCCATACTCATTCACTTGCCTAAATTTTGAGAACATCATCCGTTCGCACGACTTTTTCTTGTAGGATTGACTGCACAGCAGCTTCCAAAGCGATCTGAGCCTTCAGCCCATCTAAACCACTTCCATCGATATCTTGAGGCGCAACATTGCGCTCAATTTCGTCGACAAGATGGTTAATACGATTCACAAAAGTATCTGTGAAACTTTCCATACCCCCAAAAATGGGATTTGTGTAGACAGATTTGACGAGATCACCTGAAGGATAAAGAGTTGCCTCTCGATACATATCCTCAATCACAACTCTTCCATTAATTCCTGCAAACTCGCATCTCTCCATTGGGTGACCACGTTGGATATCGTAGCTGCCGGTCAAAGAACCAATACATCCGTTTTTAAATCTCAGATTAAACTCTGCATTTGACCAAATGGATCGATTTGGACCCTTCATCGCAAAGCAGTGAACCTGCTCAATATCCCCAAAAAAATGACGCATGATATCAATTGAGTGGGGATGCAGAGCCTTGATGTGAAAAAATGGTGAAGACTCATTCGGATTATGAATCCAAATGCTCATGTTGATAAAAAGTGGGGTTCCTATTCTATTATCAAGCTGCCATTGCTTTGCAATGCGAGCTGCCGGGGTAAACCGATGATTCAGGTTAACGGCCAATATTTTATTATACCGCTCTGCGGTCTGAACCATTTCGAATGCGTTTGCAATGGAATTGCTGATCGGTTTTTCGCAAAGCACATGAGAGCCATTAGTTAGTGCAAATCTTGTTGGCTCAAAATGATCACTGCCATATTCATAACCCCCTGTGGTTACGCTACATAGATGTATTTCTTCCTTCGAAAACAACTCTTCTATTGAGGCATAACACGGCAAATTAAATTGAGAAGCTGCCTTTTGATTCCTTGACGGATCTTTTTCACACAATCCAACAAGATTGATTTTGGGATTCTTTTTATAAATTGCTGCATGGCGATTCCCAATCGGCCCCATACCAATCACAGCGGTGTTAATTGGCATAATCTCTTAGTACGATCTGTTTTTTTTGTGAACTCGACTCGTAGCAGAGCAGAGTCAATATGAGCGAATATAGGTATTCGTCAGATGAAGGGGGATCATATGCTCCCTGGGCAAACTCAAGAATTTTTGGAGCAAGCGCTTTGATGCGGAAAGAGTGATTCTCTGGTGAGTCAACTTCAGCTTTCCGCCATTGTCCGTCCCCAAAGATTTTCCACTTCAGGCCATAGTTAGACTTTTCAGCCTGATTACAACTTGGGGCATCCCCATAGTATTGAATGAGCATTCCATCTGTGCCAACTAGCTCCGTCGAGGTCTCACCAAAGTCAGAAGTGAATGAACATTGAATTTCTACGAATAAGCCAGAATCATATCTAAATATGGCAATCCCGTTATCATCAGGCACTTCTGGATTTACGAGAGTATCAATATCGGCATACACTGTTTTGGGGCTTCCAAACAACCATTGCATTAAGTCAATTGGGTGAGCCGCATCATCCGCCCACATCCCAAGGTTCAGTTGCCTATTTACATGCCAGCTTTTCTGGAAATCTTTCCACCTGTGTGTGGATAAGCAGTGTCTTCGGCGAAAATGAAGTAGTTGTCCGAGTTGCTTATCATCAATGATTTGCTTGATGAATTGATTTGCAGGATCAACTCTCATCTGCCATAGCATGAACAGTCGGGCACCAGCTTTCTGGATTTCTTGTAAAATTTTCCTTCCATCAATGATAGTAGTTGCAAGTGGCTTTTGTAGCGCGATGTTTTCAACATATCTACAAGCCAAGGAGACCGCTTCCAGATGATAGGCTGTCTCGCAACCAATAATCACAATATCGATATGCTGAGAGAGTAACTCTTCCGGGTTGTCAAACTTTCTAAGTTTATGTCTATTACAGAAGGAAAGAGATCGTTCAGAATCAGCATCAAAAACACCTATCACATGAGCAGCAGTAAACTTACGGAATTCCTCTACATAGTGAGAAATATGCCCATGAGCAACTCCATACAAGGCGATCTGAATTGAAGAGCTATGTGTAGGAATAGTCATAATAATTCATCGCATCAAAAAGATATGAAAACTCAGCTGGATTGATTTTATCTCGCCACTTATGAAGAGAATCAGGCCGCATTGGAATTTTAGCTAAATCTTTACCAAGAAATTTTTCTAATCGACTTATTGTAGTTTCCTGATTGAGAACAAAATCTTCAAACCTCACTTCAATCGAATTTTTTGGCTTAGGTACACACTTTTGAATCTCGTATTGATAAAGCCAGGAGATTGCTCGATTTTGAAACACATCCTGTGAGTTTGGATAATCCACTGAGAAATCATGAAGATCATCTGTTAAATGTCTCCCAAGAATGCTATCAAATGGATGCCTAGACCAAAAAATATAAAATGCATCCGGGAAAAGGTTATAAATCCAGGGGTAGATGAGAGTGGTTTCAGGTAATTTCCAACCTTTAAATTCACTATTCGATTCTAATATAGGCTTAAGATATTCCTGAACTAATTTTTTGAAGCTTTCTGGCACTTCTTGTCCTAACACTTCTGAAAAATCCCATTGATAATTACCTGAATATTTCACATACTTTGAGAATATATGGCAACTACGATATAGGTTGTGTGGTGGAACAAAATCACAGGAGTTATTAAGCAAGCTACCCATGTAAACATTACTCGCATACAGTGTCTGAGCAATACTTCTTGTACCTGAATGACCGCGTCCGATGACAATGATCATCATGGTTGTTTTGCCTCAATACTCAGTCCATTCAACTGTATTTCCTTTGTTCGCATGCATGCTGTTAGGTGGTGACTTCCAACATCTGACAACTTCATAGGAGTAGCTTGACAGGCATCTATCCGATAACCACATCTTTCAAACATATTACAACCAATTCTTTCTCTCGACAAATCTGGTGGCTCGCCCGATAAAATCTTCCTCTTACCTTTCGACTTTCTATTTGAAATTTTAGGCACTGCATCAAGTAAAGCTTCTGTATAGGGGTGTTTCGGTGAATTTAAAACTTCTTCCTTAGTCCCAAATTCAACAATTCTACCAGCATACATCACAGCAATTCGATCACAGATATGTCGAATCACACTCATATCGTGTGAGATGAAGATATATGAATAGTGGTAACGCGCCTGAAGTTCTTTTAGTAAGTTAATGATTTGGGCTTGGACAGATACATCTAGCGCTGAGACTGCCTCATCACAAATAATAACTTTCGGGGAGATAATTAAAGAACGAGCTATTCCAATCCGTTGCCTCTGGCCTCCACTAAAACTATGTGGGTACCGCCTTAGATGTTCATCTCGTAAACCGACCTGAGCGATTACTTCCGATACCTTTTGTTCAATCTCCTCTTTTGGATACCGATGAATAATTAATGGCTCAGCAACGGTTTCAAAAACATTAATTCGTGGATTTAATGATGAAAATGGATCCTGAAAGATAATTTGGACTGATTTAGTGTAGTTTTTCTTCTCTCTGTCATTAGCATTGATCAAATTGATCTTCTGATCTCCATCATTATAAAGAACCGATCCAGAAGTTATGTTGTAAAGATTCACTAAAGATCTACCAAGCGTGGATTTTCCGCATCCACTCTCACCAATAATACCGAGTGTTTCTCCCTTATATAATTCGAAGCTAACCCCATCGACTGCTCGAATATATCTGGTTTCGCTAAAGAAACCCGTGCGTAAAGAGAAATATTTTTTCAGGTCATTTACCTGAAGAATTACTTTTTCATCATGCATGAAGATGGCAGCTCACCTTATGGCCGTTATTGTAAGTTTTATGAGCAGGTTTCTGACGTAAGCAGATCTCACCAAGCCTTTCTGTACATCGACTATAGAAAGGACAGCCTGTATGGACTTCAAATGGAGAGGGAATAGATCCTTCAATTGGGTCTAGGGATTCAATTGGTTGGTCAATCTTTGGAATCGATTTGAGAAGCGCTCTGGTGTAGGGATGGAGCGGATTGTCAATCACTTCGTCAGCGACCCCACTTTCCACAACACGCCCAAGATACATCACTAAAATCCGATCAGAGATTTCACCAATGACTGCCAAATCATGGGAGATATAGATCATTGACATGTTAAACTCTGATTTGATTGACTCCAAGAGTTCCAGAATTTGAGCTTCAATCGTTACATCCAGAGCTGTTGTAGGCTCATCTGCGATCAGAATCTTTGGATTGCATACTAGCGCCATTGCAATCATTGCCCGCTGACGCATGCCTCCACTGAATTCATGTGGGTATCTTTTGAAAAACATCGCTGGAGAGGGAATGCCAACTTTTTCCAATAATCCTAGGCAGACACTCAGGACATCAGTTTCTGATAATTCTGGTCGATGTAAGGTCAATGCCTCTGAAATCTGATCACCGATACTATGAAGAGGGCTGAAGGAAGACATCGGTTCCTGAAAAATCATACTGATGTCATTCCATCGAACATTTCTATAGGTATCTCCATAAGTTGGCAGTAAATTGAGTTCAAGATTCCTCGATTCTGGTTCGAAACGAATACTGCCACTGACAATCTTGGCAGGTGGCTGAGAAAGTATTCCGAGAATCGATTGAACGGTGACTGACTTTCCGCTTCCACTCTCTCCAATGACCCCAAGAGTTTCATTCTCAAAAACTTCGAAGTTCACATCTGTCAACGCATGAACAACCCCTTCACGCAGATAAAAGTTGATTGACAAGTCCTTTACTTCAAGAATTCTCTGCATGATCTTTCAAGAATAGGGGTCTGCAGCATCACGAAGGCCATCACCAACAAAATTAAAAAGAAGCACTGTCCCAATGACAAAAATGGCGGGTATCAGTAACCAGGGCTGATTGGTAATTGCCATTAGATCTTGGGAATCTTGCAACAAGGTTCCCCAACTAACTGCTGGTGGTTGAATCCCCAAACCCAAAAAGCTCAGTGCAGTTTCAGCGAGGATCATTCCTGGAATGGAAAGTGTGATGGAAACAATTAAATGACTCGAAAATCCAGGCAGCAAATGCTTGACGATGATTCGAGGAGTAGAAGCTCCAGCTGCCCTTGCCGCCAATGTGTAGTCTTCTTCCCGCAGAGCTAAAATCTTCCCACGAGTTACTCTGGCGAGGGGCCCCCAACTAATGATTGAAAGGATAATTGTTATCGCAAAATATGTTTTCAATGATGACCAATCTCTTGGCAATACCGCTGAAAATGCCATCCATAGGGGGATAGTTGGCAAAGAAATCATGAAGTCAATAAAACGTTGTATCAGGTCATCAATATAACCACCGTAGTATCCAGAGACTCCTCCAAGCAAAATGCCAATTAAGAAACTCAAACTGACCCCCACAAGACCAATCGATAATGAGATCTGTGAGCCATGGATTGTTCTAGAGAAGACATCCCGACCCAGCCGATCTGAACCAAACAGAAATACTGGCGTTTCTTCATCTATTCCAAAAAGATGGATGTTACTTTTGAAGATGCCAAATAAGCTATATTCTTCTCCCTCTGTGAAAAATTGAATGTAGACTTTCTTGGTCAAATCAGGTTCGTATTTCCAGGAAAATGTTTTTTTGTCCAATATTTTTTTTTGTCCATAGACAAATGGGCTTGAAAAACCAGCTTCTGAATCATAGATATAAATTGAAGTAGGTGCTGAAAAATTATATTTCGAAAACCTTTGTGTAGATGAATAAGGAACAAGAAAATCTGAGAAAATCGCAAATAAATATAGCAAACCAAGGAAAATAAGCGAAATTGAGGCAAGTCGATGCTGCCGGAAACGTGATCGGATCAACGACCACTGGGTGGCATAGTAAAAATTCTTATCTTCTTCATTAATTACTGATGAAGAATTTGAAAAACTTCCCATTAATTATTTACTTAATCTTTCAAATCTAATTCGAGGATCTAACCAAACTAATAATAGATCAGATATCAAAGAACCAATGATTGTTAGTAGGCTTAAAATCATCACTATACTCGCAGCTAACCACATATCTTGAGAGAGTACAGATCTTAATAAAACTGGGCCAAGTGTTTGTATACCAAGGACAATTGAAATTAAGATTTCACCTGCAATCAATGCTGGAAGCAACCAACCAATTGTACTAATGATTGGATTGATAGCCATTCTGACAGGATATTTCAGCAAAAGATCACGAAATTTTAGACCTTTTGCTTTCGCTGTAATTACATATGGCTTCTTCAATTCATCAAGGAGATTGCCGCGCATTACTCTGATTATTGTTCCCGTTCCTTGAAGTCCAATTAAAATCACAGGCAAGATAAGATGTTTACATAAATCAATAAATTTATCGAAACTCCAAGGTGCAGTCACATACTCCGGTGAATATAATCCTAGCACTGAGTAATCAAAGAATTTAAGAAATAACCACGCAAAAATCAGAGCCATCAAAAATGGTGGGGTTGCCAGCCCCAAAAATCCAATAAAAGTAAAAAAGTAGTCAAATTTTGAGTACTGATGAATCGCTGAATAAATTCCGATTGGTATCGCTAGTGCCCACGAAATAATTAGCGCTCCAAATGTAAGGCCAATTGAGAGAGGTAATTTTTCTGCAATAATTTCATTAACAGGTTTTTGATATTCGAAGGAATAACCAAAGTTTCCATGAAAAATAATGTTTTCCAACCACCGCCAATATCGTTCAACAACAGGTGCGTTGAACCCATATTGTTCTTTAA
This sequence comes from Deltaproteobacteria bacterium, assembly GCA_002683655.1. GTDB lineage: Bacteria > SAR324 > SAR324 > SAR324 > NAC60-12 > JCVI-SCAAA005. Next base: position 95,477 of record NYTS01000021.1, on the reverse strand, counting down.
TCCTTAACGCCTCATCTTCTAATACTGTGACACCAGTTGCCCGAAGTGAAGATATATAAAAATCTGCAAAATCTCCTGGCGGTAATTCAATAATTGCATAGGCGACAACTGAAATAACGAAAAGTATCGGAATCAGTTGAAACAGCCTTTTGATTGTGTAAGTCAGCATAATATTTAAGGGCTGACTTGGAGAGTCAGCCCAGTTTCATTTACTTGTAGAACATTTGTTCACCGCTGTTATCAGCGGCGATAGCTTGCCCAGATTGTTGAACATTTCCAATATTTGGATTTGTAATCAAAACATAATTCACGTTGTCAACTATGTTTAGCATCCAAAGATTATCACCCATATTTTGCATCAATTCTCCATATAGGTTTCCATCTTTAGAAGAATAAGGAACATATGCTCCACGTTCTCTAGTGATGTTCATCAGACGTTTCATTTCAGTAGGTGGCTCTTCACCTTCAGCACCGTTAGAATCATACCATTGACGCCACAAAGGGGCATATCCAGTGCCACCAGTTGAAGGCAGATAGTCGTTCCATCCTCCAGAAACCCAGAGCGGTTTATGAACCCAGAGAATTGTTGAATGCTTTCGTTCATTATTTTGTCCTGTCACATTCATAAGTGTGTTTTCAAGCATCTTACTAGTCGTTTTGATGCCAACAGCTTCAAAATGCTGAGTCAGCAGTTCAACAACAAATTTGATATCTGGAGCGTAGTCACCATACTCAATTCGATACTCAAAAGTTTTTCCGTTAGGCCCAATACGAAAGCCATCACTGCCTTTGGTCATCCCGATGCTATCAAGCAGTTCTTCAGCTTTTGCTGGATCATATCCCTTGTATAAGTGCTCTGGCATTGTTCCAAAACCAAAATACACATTTTCCAGGATTTCTTCCCTGTTCATCGCATAATTCAATGCTTCTCTGAACTTCAGATTGTTGAGTACTTTTTTGTCATTTTCATCAGCTAACGTGAAGTTGAAGAAAAGGACTGTCGGATTCACGTGCATGTCCAGCAAATGAGTTTGAATAAGGCCTTTATCTTCGGCCTCTTTGTACAATGGCATTTTCACTAATGCCGTATCCTCTCTAAGTAAATCAATCTCTCCTGCCAAAACCTTAAGATTTACTGCTTCTGTGTCATTCACTTGTTGTGAAATAACTCTACCAACATAAGGTAATTGCTGGCCAGAACTATCAACTTTGAAATAATAAGGATTTCTCTTGAACTCCAAAATTTCATCAGCAGTTTCTACTTTCAACCATGCCCACAGGGAGGGATAGTTTGCACTGCATGGGCGAGTCAATTCCCAATTCGTACAATCCATTGCGTTAAAGTATTGCCACCACTCATCTTTAAATCCCATTTTCTTCATTTCTGGTTGTAAGGATGCTAGGGAAGTATATTTTGGGTGATAATTCTTTAAATGATGAGATGGTCTTAGCATATCGGTGTATCCCTGCCAGCCTTTAATGCTGAGTTCACTTATCAACGAACCGTAAGGGCTGTCAAATTCCATTGTGAATTGATAATCACTTTGAAAGGTGATCTTAGCAGGATTACCAGCTGGATCTCCGCCAGATTTGAATTTAGACGGATATGCTGATGTTAATTTTTCATCACCGTATATATCCTCGAAAACAAATCGAACATCTTCTGTTGTTACAGGATTGCCATCAGACCACTTTAGGCCCTCGCGAAGATAGAAAGTAAACTTTTTGTTGTCATTTTCTATCTTGAAATCCTTGAAAACATTTCCACGAACATCTTTGATACTTATTCCAGGTGCCATCAGTACATGCTCATTTAGCATGATAAAGACATCAGGATTCCAACCTGGGTTAGTATGGCCAAACCTCATCGTTCCACCGTACTTACCGGGTTGCCAGTTTGGGAGTTCATCAGCGTGTGAAATTACACCTTTTTCGACTACAAATGGTGTTTTGGGGAGTCTTTGTTCGATTGGAGGAATTTCTCCTTTGGAAACCATTTCTTTTAAGGATGGTGCTTCTTTGTACTCTGCCGCAGAGACAGCTGTTCCAAGAAAAAGTGAAGCTGTTGCTAAAAGTGAAGCTAGTTTCATTTGAACCTCAAAAAATTAGTTAATAGATCTAATATTTTAAACTTATATAAAATTTTAACCTCCTTTCTTAAGAATTTATATTAATTGTGACCTATGTCATCTTGATTTCTCCTGTAATCTTTTTGCTGTATTGGCATCACCGATATAGAGGTTATCATATGCCTCTTGTGAGGACTTGAATGCCCCATGCCCCTGAATACCATGCCAATCCCCTTGCTCATAAATTGGAGATTCTAATCCTGTTTCTTCCTTTCTCTTGGTTAACCAAGCTTCCATCTTCCTTTTTAATGTATCGACCATGTCAGGGCGTAATTCTGCTAAGTTTTTTAACTCATTCGGGTCATCTTTCAGATTATACAATTCAACTTCTGGCTTGAAGTGAAAATCAGGCTCAAGAGCAACAATTAACTTCCATTCTGGTGATCTCCAACCATGTTTTCTCATCCATGTACATTCTGTAATATAAAATTCTTGCTCCATGTCATGATCATGAAAATCAATAAGATTTTTTAAACTTTTCCCATCATATTCAACACTTGTATCGATTTCTAGTAAGTCGAGAATTGTAGGAACAATATCAACATGGCTAGTATATGACTTTACCTCTTTCCCTTTTGGCAATTTTGAGGGCAGCCTCATGATCAGAGGGACCTTTAGATTAGATTCATACAAACCATGATGATCAAAATAGCAGTCATGCTCATACAAGGTTTCACCGTGATCTGAGTTCAAGACGATTAGGGTTTCGTCATAGACTCCAAGAGATTTTAAGAGCTGAATCATGTTTTGAATACAAGCATCCATGTAGGCTATTTCACCATCATACTGTGCCACTACGTAGTCTTTATCTGTTATACCAGGTGGCATCCAACTCTTATGAAAATCACAAAAAGGTTTGAAATTGAAAATAGGTTCCATGGATTTATTGCCCTCCATACACTCATCCCCTTGATAAAATAATCGCTCAAAAGGAGCTGGAGGCAAATAGGGAGCGTGTGGGTCCATATGTCTCAAGAAAAGCAGAAATGGTTGTTCTCCCTTTAGAAGTTCCTTCAATCGTGGAATTGCCACATCGTTCAATTTTTCTGCTTTATGCAGTCGTCCTTCGTCCCAGCTCCCCCATGCAGAATAGTCTAGGTATTCATCAAAGCCTCTTGAGCTTGGATTCCCCGTAAATCCAACGCAGCTGGTGTAGTAGCCATGGTCTCTAAGTATTTCGGGCAAAGTCTGGATTTCCTCCCTAAGCTGGCCCTTGTGCCTCAGCGCTACTACCTGCGTATTGATCACATCAAACCCTGTCAACATGGACGCATATCCAGGAGTTGTTGGGATGTTCGGACTAAAATAGTTCTTAAAACATACTCCCTCACGGGCTATCTGATCGATGTGAGGAGAGGTATTGCGAGTGTAGCCATTACAACCAAGATGGTCTGAACGTAGTGAATCGATACCAAAAAATATGATGTTCTTTTTTTCGCCCATTCTCTGATTCCTCCAGATAAATTCGAATATTTGTCTAATTGTATGCCATTATGGAGATCCCTTTTAGTAACTCACTTATTCAAAATGTTCGACATCAATATCGTATATGATATTTGAGGTCAACTTTTATTTCTCAATCAAGTTCGTGAAATCTACATTTTCAAACAACTTGCGTCTCACAAAAAAAGATTGCTTTTCAACCTGTACTTCCTTTATTAAGTGCCTCTTCGTACGTGGCTAGATTTCTCAAACCATGAAAGAGAAGGAACTTTATGAAGTTGAATGAGTCCAAGCGGACGTCTGGTTGGCGTCGTTTTCTCAAGTACAGTAAGAAAATTGTTGGAGGAACAACCCTACTCTCTGCCCTCTTCCTAACGCCCTCCGCTGTTCTAGCAGGTGGGCATGGGCTGCCCAAGGATGCTGCACCCACAGACCAGCAGGTGCTTCGTGTACCATGCGACAACACTCGCAATGAAGTAACTTTTGATTTCGCTGTAGCGGTTTATCAGCGCTACGAGTGCATTGCGGACCTCTTCCAGGATACACTGGTTGATCTGGACAAGGACTTCAATGTCATTCCTGCCTCTGCAGAGAGCTGGTCTGTCGATGCAAGTGGGAAAGTCTGGACTTTCAAACTGCGCAAGGGCCTCCAGTGGAGTGATGGAACTCCATTGACTGCTGCGGATTATGAAGCAACCTTCCGTTACTCAGCAGATCCCTCCAGTGCCTGGGACTTTACCTGGTTCTATTCGTTTATTGGAGCAGGTGGAATCAAGAACTGGAGCGAGGTAATTGCCGGGGAAATGCCCACCTCTGCGCTGGGTATTCGAGCCGTTGATGACCTGACACTGGAAGTAGAAACCGAAGGGGTCTTCCCGCCCCTGCCTGGTGTGATGAAGTTTGCCTTCTTGCTCTCCAAGAAAGCTCTGGAAGCGCACGGGCCCTATTACAACAACGATCCCGAAACCTCTGTCTCTGCAGGGCCTTACATGCTGACAGAGTTTGATCCAGGTAACAGAATCGTTGTGGAAGCCAACCCAAATTACAAAGGGTATCGTCCGGCTCGTTTGCAACGGATCGAGGGCATTTACATGTCTCCAGCAACCTTCTTCACTGCATTTCAACAGGGTGAAGTAGATACGGTCCCTTATGAGCGGCTGACTCCAGCAGACTTCAAGGTCATTGAGAGTGATCCCGTGTTGAAGAACAACTATCTCCGACACTTTGGAGATTTCCGTACGGATTATCTGCTCTTCGATACCTACACGGCCCCCTTCAATGATCTGAATGTTCGCAAAGCCTTCGCCTACGCCTTGGATCGTGATGCTATCGTCAAGAACGTCTATGGTGAGATCAAAGCGATGCCTGCACATTCCATGTTGATGCCGGGTTATCCTGCTTCGGACACCAAGGATGAGTTGAAGCAATACCAGACCTTCGACTGCCCGAAGGCCAAGAAACACTTGGCTGATGCAGGCTATCCTGATGGGAAAGGATTCCCAGCCCAGGAGATGTGGCTTCGTGGAGAGGGTCCTGCGATGAGCGCTGTCTATCAGGCTTCTGCCGCTTCGATTGCACAGTGTCTGAACATCAAGATTGAGGTTTCCAACAAGGACGGAAAGGTCTACATGGATGCCCTCAACGCCAAACCGACACAGCTGACTCTAGGTGCCGTTTCCTATGGAATGGATTTTCTGGATCCTTCGAACTTGTTGGGAATCTGGGTTTCTTCAGGAAGACACTCCTGGACAAACGATAAGTTCGACAGCATGGTTGCTGAGGCTAGTAACCTGGTGGGAGATGACAAGAAGCGGGAGCAGATGTTCCGTGATGCCCAAAAGATTCTGGTCGATGATGTTGGCGGAGTCTTTATTGCCCATCGCTGGCAGGGAGACCTCTTCAAGCCATATGTCCAGGGAGACAGTTTCCGAGTGCCAGATTCCAATGGGATTTCTGGAAAGCACTGGGGTAACGACTGGTACTGGGGTAATGTTTACATCACGAATGCGAAGTAAACGGGAATCCAGAATCAAACCTGATTGGGGTTAAGACGATATGCTAGGTTATATTTGTGGGAGAATTCTTGCGCTGATGATGATTCTCCTTGCTGTGTCCGTAATCGTCTTTTCCCTGATGCACTCCGTTCCAGGTGGTCCATTCGACGAACGAAAGGGCCGCCTCCCTCCGGCTGCAAAGGCTAACATTCTCAAGAAGTACGGCTTGGATCAGCCCGTCTGGAAGCAGTACATCAATTACATGAGCCATGCGGTTCGCTTCGATTTCGGTATTCCCTACCAACGCCCTCATACGACTGTCGCCAAGTTGATCAGTAAGTCCTGGGCCATCACGGTTCAAGTGGGGCTAACAACAATTGTTGTTGCCTTTGGCTTTGGGATATTAGCTGGAGTTTACGCAGCCTACCACCAGAACTCATGGATCGACACGCTAGTCACCTTTGTTTCCAGCTTAGGAGTCACTGTGCCCAATTTCGTTGTGGCGATGTGGCTCATTCTGGTCTTTGCCGTATCCCTTGACTGGTTACCCATGGGGGGCTGGGGTTCTTCTGGTCAATGTTTGATCGACAAGTATTTCTGTACTGATTGGATCCTACCCGTAGTTGCCTATGCGATTGCACCGATGGCTATCGTGGCCCGCTACACCCGGGCAAGCATAGTCGAGGTGATGGGTGAAGATTATGTCCGGACAGCTAGGGCCAAGGGGCTCTCTGAGGTCAAAGTGATGCGCAAACACGTCTTCCGCAACGCCCAGATCCCAATGGTCACTGCTCTTGGAACTGAGATCCCCAACCTGATCACAGGGAGCATCTTCATTGAATCGACCTTCCGCATCAACGGTCTCGGCAAGTACTTTGTTACAAGTACACTGAACAGGGACTATCCGATGATCATGGCTACCTTTCTCCTCGTTGCGTTTCTTTGGGGAATTCTTTATCTGCTGACAGACATCGCCTACACCATGATTGACCCACGGGTTCGTCTAGGCGCAAAATCGCTTTCCTAAATCCACCCTTGAGTAACTCTACAACAACCAGACGTAGCTTTCTGAAAGATGCCATTCGGCGTTTTTCCCAGAATAGATTAGCTTTGATCGGCTTGTTTCTTGTGGGATTTATTCTGTTCTTAGCACTCTTTGCGGATCTGCTCTCCCCCTTTGCTTACGACCGAGTCTACTTTGATCGGGTGTTGCTGATGCCTTTTGATCACCCAGAGCATCCACTTGGTACCGATGAGGTCGGTCGTGACTATCTGAGTCGTCTGATTTACGGAGCGCGCACTTCAATGTTGGTCAGCCTCTCTGTGCAGATGATCGCGCTGTTGATCGGGCTACCGATTGGAGCATTAGCAGGCTATTTTGGGGGAGCCTTAGACTTTGTGATTTCAAGAATCATTGACATCATGACTGCCTTTCCTGCCTTGCTCTTCACCATCCTGATCATTTCCGTCCTAGGTGGAGGGATGCTGACTATCATCGTTGCTCTAAGCATCAGCAGTTGGATTGTCATTGCCCGCATCACCCGGGCCCAGGTCTTGACGCTACGCGAACAAGAATACTGTACTGCTGCTCGAGGCATCGGTGCATCGGAATGGCGCATCCTCTTCCGACATCTAATACCTAACGCCATGAGTCCGATACTGATTGCCGTTAGCTTAGGGATCCCAACGGCGATTTTTGCGGAAGCTGGACTGAGTTTTTTAGGATTGGGCGTCAACGATCCAATTGCGAGCTGGGGGAAAATGGTTGGGGCCAGCAATGCCTATGTTCAGGTCTATTGGCATCTCGCATTATTGCCCACGTTAGCCATTGCTCTAACCATGCTGGGCTTTTCCTTTCTGGGAGACGGCTTACGAGATGCACTGGACCCCAAACAAAAGATTCGGGTGTGAATATGGATGAGGCCCTGTTAGAAGTCGAAGATCTCCACGTTCACTTCCCCACACCAGATGGGGTTGTGCAGGCTGTCAATGGAATCAGTTACAGCCTGGGCAAACAGGAGATTCTGGCGATTGTTGGCGAAAGTGGTTCGGGCAAGAGTGTTGGTGTACTCTCGCTGCTGCGTCTGATCCCAACTCGTGATTGCGAAGTCCAAGGGAGTGTTCACTTTGAAGGTCGAGACCTCCTCCAGTTGAGTGATGCAGAGATGCGAGAGATGCGGGGAAATCGAATTGCTATGGTTTTTCAGGATCCAATGACTTCCCTGAATCCTGTCTTGCGAATCGGCGATCAAATCCAGGAATCGATCATTGAACATCAGGGAATTTCAGAAAAGGTCGCTAAAGGTAGGGCGATTGAACTGTTAGCACTGGTAGGCATCCCTGAAGCAGAGAAACGTTATCGTCATTACCCCCATCAATTTTCCGGGGGTATGCGACAACGAATCATGATTGCTGCTGGACTCGCTTGTGAGCCATCCGTTTTGATTGCCGATGAACCAACAACCGCGTTAGATGTGACCATTCAGGCCCAGATTATTGATCTGGTCAAGAGACTGTGTCGAGAGATTGGGATGTCCGTGATCTGGATCACACATGATCTGGGGATCGTTGCCGGTCTGGCAGATCGAGTCGCCGTAATGTATGCAGGAAAAATTGTGGAGTTTGCCCCTGTTGATCAACTCTTCAAAACGCCGCAGCATCCTTACAGCAAAGGACTCCTGAATTCTTTGCCGAGGCTGGACACTCGTTCTGAAAAACCTCTCGAAGCAATTGAAGGACTTCCACCCAATCTGATTCACTACCCCACTTCCTGTCCTTTTCTCGAGCGCTGTTCTTACAAAACAGAGCAATGCCAGACTCCTCCTGAGAAGCAATCTATCTCGACCACTCACGAGGTTTGGTGTCATCATGCAGGGAAATTATGAACCATGACTGAACCACTCGTCCAAGTGAAAAATTTGTCAATGCACTTTGGTCAAGCTTCGGGATTCCTCAAGAGGCCTCAACGAGTGGTCAAAGCGGTCGACAATGTGAGTCTGGACGTTTTTGAAGGGGAGACACTCGGACTTGTCGGCGAGAGCGGGTGCGGTAAAAGCACCTTAGGTCGCAGTATTTTGCAACTCTACAAGCCCACAGCAGGCACTGTTCAATATCGCGGAACAGATTTGGTGCAGTTGGAGGGAAAGGCCTTGCGCAAGATGCGCAATCGCTTTCAGATGATCTATCAAGATCCTTATGCCTCGCTGAATCCGAGGATGAAAATCGCCGATATCATTGGTGAACCAATGTACATCCATCAATTGCATCCCCGCTCTGAGATCCGTGCTGAAGTTGAGAAAATACTGGAGATGGTGGGTCTGACCAGGGAGTTTGCCGACCGTTATCCACATGAGTTCTCCGGTGGACAGCGGCAACGGATTGGAATCGCCCGAGCTCTGGCGGCACAACCCGATTTCATTGTTGCTGATGAGCCGATCTCTGCTTTGGATGTTTCAATCCAAGCACAGATCATCAATTTGATGAGAAATCTGCAGAGCCAATTAAAACTGACCTATCTGTTCATTGCCCATGACCTTGCCGTTGTTCGGCACATCAGTGATCGGATGGCTGTGATGTATTTGGGTAAGGTGATGGAATTAACCGATAGTAATTCCATTTACGAAAATCCGCTTCATCCTTACACACAATCCCTGCTTTCTGCGATTCCAATCCCTGATCCTGAAAAAGAACGAGAGCGCGAGGCAAATCGAGTACTGCTGGAAGGTGAGGTTCCAAGCCCGGAAAATCCACCGAAGGGCTGTGCCTTCTGCACGCGTTGCCCCCGTAAACAGGAAGTTCTTAAATCAAAGCAAATTGACTGTTCTACTCAGGCTCCCCAGTTCACTGAGGCGAAACCCGGACATTGGACTGCCTGCCACCTTTACACCTAAACACGAAAGACTTTATGGCTCTTGGCCTACGCGAGCACTTCTTGTTGAGAGACGATGTTGTCTTTCTAAATCACGGATCCTTCGGGGCCTGTCCACGCCCAATTTTCGAAGACTATCAATTTTGGCAACTTGAACTAGAAAAGCAGCCCGTTGAGTTCATGGACCAGCATCGTAGAAGCCTAAAGTTGATTCGTAATGTTCGAGAACAACTGGGCACCTTTGTTGGTTCACATCCGAATAATCTGGTGGGAGTAACCAATGCAACCACAGGATTAAACATTGTTGCGAGGTCACTCCCTCTGAAAGAGGGGGATGAAATCCTAACGACAGACCACGAATATGGTGCGCTTGAAAAAACCTGGACCTTCATTGCTCGCAAGACTGGGGCAAAGTACATTCATGCTGATGTTCCGCTTCCATTAACTTCTGCCGCTGAATTCACTGAAGCCATCTGGTCCAAGGTAACACCCAAAACTAAGATTCTTTTTCTGAGTCACCTAACCTCAGCGACAGCTCTTACCCTCCCGATTGAAGAGTTGATTCAGCGCGCTAAGGAGGATGGCATTTGGACGGTCATCGATGGTGCTCATGCTCCGGGTCATGTCCCACTTCAGTTGGATGAACTTGATGCAGACTTCTACTCCGGCAACTGCCACAAGTGGATGCTTACTCCGAAGGGATCTGCTTTTTTGCATGTTCACCCTCGGGTACAACATCTGATTGAGCCACTCGTGGTCAGTCATGGCTGGAATCCTGAAGCTGAGGGAGACGGGGCTCTTGGCAATTCTCGGTTCATTGATTCACTGGAGTTTCAGGGAACAAGAGATTTAGCCTCTCTGCTGGCAATTCCAGCAGCCATTGAGTTTCTGGAAAAAAATCAATGGTCAGAAGTCAAAAAAGCTTGTCACCGATTGGTTTGGGAAATTGCTGAGGAGTGGTCTGGTATTACAGGCTTGAATCCCCTGGTAGAGCACGAACTAAGGGCTGGCATGCAGATGGTTGCCCTACCTTTGCCAGACTGTGATGTGATAGAGGTTAAGAATCGGCTCTATGATGAATTTCAAATCGAGATTCCAGTCTTTCGCTGGGAAGACCATTGTATTGCTCGCATTTCAATTCAAGGTTACAACACCCCGGCCGATGGTCAGTGCCTAATTGAAGCCTTGAAGAAGCTATTGTACTAGCTCATGAGGACTCTGCAGACTTTGGTGGACCATCCAAAATCTCAACGACATTCGGGTCATCTCGCAGAGAAGCTAACAACGGTTGGTAATTGCGATCTTGCACCTGCAGAGAGACAACCACCTGACCCTCTTCAGGCCCTTCTTCCCAGGTTCCACCCATTGCCCCACAACGCCAAGCCTTACCAACCAGATTGGCTCCCTTCCCTTGATAAACTACTTTGAGCTGCGCCATTCTCCTCTAACGATGGATTCCGTTTGTTGATGATATGCAGGAGGTTTGTAAAGAATTCAAATACTAGACTCGTCTCTCTACTTTCTTTCCACTATAAGTCATTTTCAAATTTCATTCTCATTCTTCCTAACTATTTTACTGAGGTTCTCAAATGAGCAAATATTCCGGTATCTGGCCTGTCGCTCCAACCCCTTTCCACTCCAATGGGGAGGTTGATTATGAGGGCATGAAACGAGTGCTGGACTGTATGATCGATCAGGGTGTCGATGGCATTTGTATCCTGGCAAACTTCTCCGAACAATTTTTGATTACGGATGCTGAACGTGAAGCCCTGAGCCAACTGAGCTTGGAGCATGTTGCAGGGCGAGTCCCCGTAATCGCCACGATCAGCCACTACGCCACTCACATCGTCCTGCAGCGAGCTCGTCTGAGTAAAGAACTGGGAGCAGCCATGGTGATGATGATGCCCCCTTATCACGGTGCGCTCCTCAAGGGAACTCCAGATCAGACGTTTGAACAGTTCGTTAAAGTTGGAGAAGTTGGCATACCGATCATGATCCAGGATGCCCCGCTGTCAGGTGTAGAGCTTTCGGTTCCGTTACTCGTGCGGATGGCTCGAGAGATTGAGATGGTTAAGCTCTTCAAGATTGAGTGTCCCCAGGCTGCCAACAAGTTGCGTGCACTGATTGAACAAGGAGGAGAGGCGATTGAGGGCCCCTTTGACGGAGAAGAGGCCATCACCTTGATGGCTGACCTGCAAGCGGGAGCCAGTGGTTCGATGACTTCTGCAATGATTCCCGATCAGATCAAACCTGTCATCGAGCATTTCCTAGCTGGCAAACCAGATCAGGCTGCCTCTGCCTACGCACGGGTTTTACCAGCTATCAACTTCGAAAATCGACAATGCGGCTTCCGGGCGACCAAGGTAGTGATGGAGGAGGGTGGAGTCATTCAATCATCCTTCTGCAGGCACCCTATACCTCCCTTACATCCACAAACCAAGACTGGCTTGCTAGAGTTGCTTCAGCCTCTCAACCCCGTTGCATTGAGTTGGGGCAAGTGATTTCGAGTGATCTCTAGGGTCCGGACATGCCGCAAACTCGAGTGATTCACGGTATCTCCGGTCCACGTAACATCAGCACAGCCCTGATGTACAGCTTTGCGCAACGACCGGGGTGTGCTGTTATTGATGAACCTTTTTACGGTCCATACCTCCAACGGACCGGACTGGAACATCCGGGTCGAGACCAAATCCTTGCTCAGATTTCGAATTCTGTTGAAGCATCAGTTGAACGAATTCAGTGCCACTGCGAACAGGGCTCTGCTGAGTTGTACTTAAAAAACATGGCCCATCACATGGTAGAGATGCCTTGGGACTGGGCATACGATGCAGCCCATATCTTCTGGATCAGGCATCCACGGAAGGTGATTCGTTCCTTCGCAAAAGTCTGGCCCCATGTTGGACTAGCCGACATCGGGATTGAAGAACAGGTTGAACAATGGAAGTTACTCGGTGACTTTCCAGGACCCAAAATTATTGTCGACAGTGACGAAATGCTTGGCAACCCTACTCTGGCATTCTCCAAAATCTGTGCAGCACTTGAACTCCCACCCGTTGAAGCAATGTTTCATTGGGAGAAAGGACCAAAGCCCTATGATGGTCCTTGGTCACTATTCTGGTACGCCAAGGTCCATGACAGCACCGGATTTGGCCCACCCAACAACTTGGGGGAATCCCTTCAAGGCCGCTACGCAGATCTGGAAGAAGAAGCCCTACCATTTTTTGAAGAACTCTGGAAACTGCGCTTATCATTTCCAACAAACTGAGCAGGTGAAACTGTCAAAAAGTGGATAATCATCAAAGGACATCCTGACAAATCAATCTATGAAGATACAGGAGACATCAATCATGACAGATCGCGTTTTTCTTAGCTCACGACCATGGTCCGCCCAGATGATATCTCCCACTTGTGATGGCGGCCAAGGTACTCAAGGAACATTCCTCAGAAAGGAGTTCTTTTGGGAAGGAGAACCCAAAAATATCCATCTATTCATCTCCGCCTTGGGTCTGTATCGCGCTTACCTCAATGGCCAGCGCATTGGTGATGATTTATTGACCCCTGGTTGGACCTGCTACGATCAACGCATTGCCTACCAAAATACTCACTCGAAGAACTGATTCAGCCTGGCAGCAATACTATTGAGGTTTGGTTGGGGGATGGATGGTATCGCTCCCCCATCATGTGGAAGCAAAGTGAGATTATCAATTGCTGGGGTGATCGGATTGGGGCAATCGCTGAGATTGTTTTTGAGGGTGACCTGGTGCTGAAAACGGATAGCACCTGGCAATCTGGCCATACTCCCATCATGTGCAACGGGATCTACTACGGTGAAGATCATGATGCACGATTCGAACTAAAAGCCGGTCATGGTGTGGAGGTTTTGGACTTTGAAACGAACAAGTTAGTACCCCATGAAATAGACCCAGTGAGAGAACTGAATGCACTCACACCAATTAATCATTGGGATGATGAATCTGGTCGAATAGTTCTGGACTTTGGTCAAAATATAGCCGGCTATGTCCACATAAAAGTACAAGGAAATGAAGGTGACAAAATCAAGATTGAACATTCTGAAGTACTAGGGCCAGAGCGCTTCTTCGACAACCGTAATTATCGGGATGCTAGGGCTGCGGCAGAATACACACTCAAGGGAGGGTGGACCAGAGAGTTGGTCACCGATCTTCACCTTTATGGGATTCCGTTATGCCCGTCTGGAGTTCCCTTCTACTGTTAAGCTTCTGGAGGTGACAGCTATTCCAATCAGCTCTTTACCAGAGACTGCAGCAGGATTTGTTTCTGGTGAGGAACTGGTGGACCGATTAGTCCTCAATACCATCTGGTCCCAACGTGGAAATTTCATTGAGGTTCCTACGGACTGTCCGCAGCGAGATGAACGCCTTGGGTGGACAGGAGATGCTCAAGTTTTTTCCGGAACTGCCTGTTGGCTGGCGGACAGCGATCGATTCTTTAGAAAATACTTACTTGATTTGATGCACGATCAGCGCAGTAACGGCTCTCTGCCGTATTTCACTCCCGACCCAACTCTTCTTCATCTTGAGAAAATTCGCTGTGATTGGGCTGGCTCAACCGGTTGGGGGGATGCAATAACCGTCATTCCTTGGCAGCATTATCTCCATTATGGGGATACCAGCCTACTGAAACAATGTTTCCCTGCCATGGTAAAGTGGCTAAATTATCTTTGGAACATTTCAGATGGACCAATTATTCACCCTTCAAATGTCTGGTATGATGATAGCGTGTTTGGTGAGGGATGGACTTTTGGAGTTTGGCTGCAGCCCGTTGGTGATAATCGAAAGCCAAGATCCACGATTTCCGATGACTGTGCTGCTACCTTTTACCACTACATTTCAACACAATTGGCCACAAAAATTGCCCAAGTCCTCAGAGAAGACAAAGCTGTTCAACACTTGTCTGGTCGACTTGAAGAAATACGGGCAGCTTTTGTTCATGAGTATTTCAGTCTATCCGGGCGATTGGCCCATAACGACCAGACCTCCTACGCCCTTGCTTTCCTCTATGATCTTGTACCAGATGCTCAATACGAATCCGCGAAGGAATACTTCCGAAAAACCATAGAAGATGCCAATTATCTGATTGGTACTGGTTTCATTGGTACCCCAGCCTTGTTACCAGCGCTCACAAAAGTGGGATTCTTAGATCTTGCCGAAAATGTCTTTCTGAATCGTGAGGTCCCGGGTTGGCTCTATCAGGTGGAGCGAGGTGCAACCACAATCTGGGAACGTTGGGATGCAATCGCACCAGACGGAACCATCTACTCACCAGAAATGAACAGCTATAACCACTATGCCTACGGTGCTGTGTGTCAGTGGCTGTTTGAGCAGGTAGCTGGGGTGTGCCCTACCGCAGACAAACCAGGTTTTGATGAAGTCTTGTTGGATCCTCAGATCCTACCCAGATTAAATCCTGTCTCCATGTGGCACCAATGTCGTCACGGACGAATCGAAGCAAGCTGGGTGCTGGACGGTCAAAGGGTGACTTATCGAGTGACTCTACCTTCTGGCTGTCAAGGATGACTGTTATCCAATCCCCATCACCATCAATACACGCTCGAAGGTAATCCGCTGACTTTGCCAACAGAGGGTTGCTTGCTTGGCGAAGGTAAGCATCTAATCACCTTTGAGTTGGCCTCCCCATAGCTTGCAGAAAAATGTGTGGACGGATTGACATTCAACCCAACAACATCAACGAAGCTGTGAAAGCTGGTTTTGGAGTAGATTGGCACACAAAAGAGAATCGGGATCTACATCCCACACAGCTAGTTGATGCCTTGCTATCTGCTCCAACTGGCTTTGTCCAGACCAGCTTGCAGTGGGGGATAAAGCCCTCCTGGAGCAAACAACTACTAATCAATGCCCAAGCCGAAACAGTTGCCACCAAGCAGACATTCCGTGATTCCTTTGAATCCAGGCGCTGCGTGATTCCCTGCAGTGGTTGGTATGAATGGAAAATTTTTGAAGAGAGTGGTCAAAAACAGAAATTCCGCTTTCATGCCCCAGATGAATCGCCATTATTTATGGCTGGCATCTGGTTTGGCGAAAGCGTCACCCCGAGCCAACTTGTGACCCTAACGACTCATCCCACCCCTCAATGTGAACAGATCCACCATCGGATGCCGCTTCTGCTTCAGTCAGCCCAAGTTCCTCGTTGGCTGTCAAATCCACCTTCAGAGTTAGAAAGGCTACTTCGGGCTCCTGAACTTCCATTATCACTTACACCGGAAAAACTTCCTCCTGCCCAACAGCCCTCTCTTTTTTAAACTATCGCTTAATTCATAAAGACAAATTTCAGATTTTTTGTGATCACTGGAAGTCACAATTCTCTTGAAATTGGGTTGCTCCTCCTCCAGTGTAAGGCGGTCCTATCATGGGTCTTATTTCAGCAAGTACAGTTGAAGGCCTTGTTCATTCATTCATTAGGGAGTTCCGATGAAGTTCACTTCGTTCTTTTCAAAAATATTCTTTTACGCCTCAGCTTTCACAGTACTCATTTCTGCCAATACCCTAGCAGCAGAGACGGTAGCAGTTTACACTGCCGCTCCCCAGAAACTGATTGACACCTTGGTTCCAGCTTTTGAAAAACAATCTGGCATTAAAGTCGAAATTGTTAAAGCTGGTTCAGGTGAATTGCTTAATCGTTTGAGAGCTGAAAAAGGGCGTCAAACAGCAGACGTTATTTGGAGCGTTGGTGGTGAATTAGTGGATTTTAACAAGGAACTGTTTGTCAACTACACACCCAAGGATGATAATAAAATCAATCCACAGCTTCGGCCGAGCCAAACTTGGTTACCCTTTACAGCGATCGTCTCTGTCTTCTTGGTCAACAATCAACAGATGAAGGGAGCTGATGTCCCTAAGTCTTGGTCTGACCTAACCAAGTCTGCCTACAAAGGAAAAATTTCTTCCGCTCGTGCAGATAAGTCTGGTTCTTCCTATATCCAGTTGGCTACTGTCCTACAAATTTATGGGAACAACGATAAGGGTTGGGATACCTACAAAAATATAATGGCCAATATGGTTCTCTCCAACAGTTCTGGTGCAGTTCCACGATTTGTCAATGATGGAGAAGCTGCAGTTGGGATCACTCTAGAAGATGCAGCCTTACGCTACAAACTAGGGGGCGGACCAGTAGAAATTGTTTACCCCTCTGATGGAACTTCCCTGGTTCCTGACGCAATGGCTCTGGTTGCCAACGGGCCAAACCCTAGTGCCGGTAAACAATTTTTGGACTACATGATTTCCAAAGACGCCCAAAGCTCTGTTGCAGCAATTGGCCGTCGACCTGTGCGGATTGATGTTGAATCTGTGAAGGAACTCACACCACTGAACCAAATCAAGACCATCGAATATGACTTGCTTTGGGCAGTAGAAAACAAGAAACAGCTGGTGGGCCGTTGGAGCGACACCTTGCTTGACGTTCAGTGAGAACTTCCTACGAGTCTTTTTCTTGTCACAAGTTACAGTTGAAGCCGCTGTAAAAAAATATGGTAGCTTCCAAGCCCTAAATCAGGTCTCACTGGATATTCCTAGTGGGGCCTTCTTTACACTGCTAGGTCCAAGCGGATGTGGTAAAACAACACTCCTAAGGGCTTTGGCAGGCTTCCATGATATTGACTCTGGAGATTTAAAAATCGACAGGGCTTCTATTCGCTCACTCTCCCCACATCAACGAAACATTGGCATGGTTTTTCAGGACTATGCCATCTTTCCTCACTTGAATGTGGAAGACAATGTTGGCTTTGGATTGAAGCGTCTTAAGCTCCCCAACAGGGAATATCAGAAGCGAATGATGGACATCCTGCAGGTTGTTCAATTGGAGTCACTGCGTAAAAGAATGCCACATGAACTGAGTGGAGGTCAGCAGCAAAGAGTTGGCTTGGCTCGGTCGTTGATTATGAGCCCGAGAGTAATTCTAATGGACGAACCTCTATCGAATCTGGATGCCCAGCTTCGTGAGGAACTTCGGTCCGAAATTCGTAGAATCCAAAAACAACTCGGTATCACCACAATTTATGTTACTCACGATCAGGAAGAGGCTCTTGCAGTTTCTGACCTGATTTGTGTGCTGAATGAAGGGGAGGTTCAACAAACTGGTTCACCAATTGAGATGTACCAAAACCCTGCAAATTTTTTTGTAGCTTCTTTTGTGGGTGGAAACAACTTCATTGAAGTAGGCAAGCTCAGCCAAAATTGTTCTGGTCAAAATCCACCAGAAGTATTTCAAAACACAGGGGCCGCTGGCTGGCTAGCTTCCATCAGACCTGAACAAATTCAGTTAGATCCAATAAAGGTTTCTGAGACCGATCTCCTGCTAGATGTTGAACTTGATGAAGCCAACTTTCTTGGACGTGAATATCACCTCAGTGTAAACGTTTCTGGTAATTTTTTACTTAAGATTATTATCCCTACAGGAGAACAATCCTCTCTCTTACAAACCAAGCAAAAACACAGGATTAGCTTTGATTGGAGAGCAATAAAGTTTTTTGACCCCGATGCTGAGGGGAGACGCATGTTGGTTAATTGATGAAGCGTCTATTTGACTTCTGGAACCTGATCCTTCTCGGTGTCGTAGCACTAATTGCGATATTTCTCCTCTGGCCCCTATCTCAAGTATTGCATCTTAGTTTTCTTGATGCAGATACAGGAGAATGGACGCTCAAACATTACCTGAAGATTCTTTCCCACCGTTACTACCTTACGGCAGTAACTAACACCCTGTTAGTTGGCATGCTTGGAATGCTTGGCGCCTGTTTGTTGGGAATTCCTCTAGCGTATTTCATGTCACGTTATCGAGTACGCTGGCGACCCTTTATCTCTACACTTGCAATCTTAGCTTTGGTTTCCCCTCCTTTCATCGGGGCTTATGCTTGGATAATGCTGCTGGGTGCGAATGGATCCATTACTAATTTTCTTCGCAGTCTAGGGCTTGATCCACCTCTGATTTATGGCTTGCCAGGAATTGTTCTTGTCTTCAGTTTCAAGTACTACCCTTTTGTTTTTATCATGACGGAGGGGGCGCTAAGTGCGATCAATCGATCCTATGAAGAGGCTGCGGAGAACCTGGGCTATAAGACCTGGGAACGATTTCTTAGGATTACTCTACCCCTGGCATTTCCAGCAGTTAGCACTAGCGCAATTCTTTGCTTCGTCTTGAGCATCGCGGATTTTGGGACTCCTTCCATCATTGGTAAAAACTTTAGGACTCTCTCTACAATTGCTTATAACCAATACACAACTGAAATGGGAGGAACTCCCTCATTAGCTGTGACAATCTCTATCATCCTAACTATAATTTCTATTTTGGTAGTGACCGCTCAGCGTAATTTCATGAAAAAGCGGCGCTATGTCAGTGGGATTTCACGAAAGATTGAGCAACAGAAACCAGTAGGGACACAAGGTCTCCTGATTCAAGGTTTCTGCTATCTAGTAGTGCTGATCAGCATGCTTCCAAACCTGATCGTAATTCATACTTCCTTCCTGGCCACCAAGGGCCCTGTCTTCAGCGGTGGCTATGCGATGGGTAGCTATGAACGGGTCTGGCGAGAGATTGATGATTCAGTCGCAAACAGCTTTATCTTTGCATCCTTGGCCGTTGTATTGATCGTTGGGGTCAGCGGATTCATTTCCTATGTAATCGTGCGCAAAAGCAATGTATGGTCTGGAACACTCGATAGCCTATTGATGGTTCCCTACATCGTGCCAGGGGTGGTGATGGCAATCGGATTTGTTGTCACTTTCAATGCATGGCCTTTGGACTTGGTAGGAACCGCCTTGATCATCGTTTTAATCGTTTTTATTCGCCGACTTCCATATGGTGTGCGTTCAACCTCAGCAACACTTCGCACTATTAAACCATCTATAGAAGAAGCTGCGATCAGTCTTGGTGTACCTCCTTCTAGGGTCTTCCTTAAAATTACGCTTCCTCTAATGCTGCCTGGCTTGCTTGCTGGCGGTATGATGAGTTTTATCACTGCTATCAATGAACTGTCATCTACTCTGATCCTCTACACCTCATCCACCATGACTATGCCAGTTCGAGTTTATCTCTCTGTACTGGATGGTGAATTTGGTATTGCAGCTGCCCTCTCAACAATTTTATTGGTCAGCACAGCAGTCTGTGTCTTCACGGTGATGAAGGTTTCTCGTTCTGATGGTGCCTCTTTTCTTTAATTATTCATGCAAATATCCTCTTTCAACCGTTCTAAGTATCGATCTTTTGAAGCCCCAGGGGAGGATGTATTGCTCACCCTGCCGGGCCTCTATGCCTTGTTTGACGGGGCAACTGATCCGACCAAAACAATGCT
This sequence comes from Deltaproteobacteria bacterium, assembly GCA_002683655.1. Lineage (GTDB taxonomy): Bacteria > SAR324 > SAR324 > SAR324 > NAC60-12 > JCVI-SCAAA005. Next base: position 75,701 of record NYTS01000021.1, on the reverse strand, counting down.
CGACGGAATCACCAGCGGACGCTTTGCGGCATTGACTTGTGCCGAAGCTGTCGGTCGACTTTGGGCAACTCAACAATTGGTGCAAGACGAAGAGTTGCTTCATCAAGTCAATGAGCAACTGGAAGTAGTCTTGCTACAGAAAATTGCGGAAGGCCAACTTCAAACGGAAGGCAAACCGCCCTCAACCACAATGGCGCTTGCCTGGGATGTTGGCGAAGAGTTGTTCTTTTTCCTGCTGGGGGATAGTGGTGTGCGTCTGAATGGCCAGGAAGAGATAGTCTTGCGCAAACAAATTGACCACGTCTCCACTCTCACGCGCCAGTCGCTCTTCCGACTCTTGCGTGAACAGGGTTTGGAAGGTGACGGACTGGAATATCAAACCCGTCAGGTGGTGTACTACGGACTGGACAGGGCTCTCGAGCAAGGAGTATTGACGGCTACCCAACAGCAAGACCTGCTAGAGCATATCAAACTCAATTTTCCCGCTGCAGCAGCAGAAGCAATGCGCTTTCTCAAACAAGGAGTGGTTTCGCAGCACCGCTTTGCCAATCAAGGAAAACTTCCCCTGGGTTATGCTGCATTGAATGGAAAGAGCTTAGCTGGCGAGGGGATGCTTTGCTTTTCTCGTTCAAAGGCTTCGATCAAGAGCCTTGAACTCTTTACAGACGGCTATTTCAGTTTACCGGATGAAGTGACGGTGGCAGCATGGGAGGGAGAGTTTGCACGAATCGAATCCATTGATCCAAGTAAGATTGACAGCTGTCCTGCCATCAAGGGTTCCACTAGTACGGAGTTTTCTGACGATCGCTCGGTCTTGATCGTCCAGTATGCCTAAGTTGGATCAACAAAACCAAGCTTCATTCAGCTTGACGACGCTGGGCATTCAGTAGATCACGAATCTTTTCACGAACAGCCTTTCTGATAGAATTGAGGGGCTTGCGCACCTCATCACCCAAACCCATCGCACTCAACGGAGGACCCAAAGTCAACCGGCCACTTGCACCTTTACCATCCTCCCACTGGAAGGAGACGCTAGTGCGGTAGAAGACTGTATTGCCTAGATACTGTGAAAGGCCGTTAACCTCAGTAACCAATAAGATTCTGGGGAGTGGGGTCTCTATTTCCTCAGCCAAGGGTTGTAGCTCAGCCTTCTCAATTTCTTCAACCAAGATTTGATTGACGTTTCCAACATTAAGCCCAATTCGTTCACAGCGGTTTCCCACCCGACTAGTGTAGACAACATTTCGCTACGAAAGTATTTTCTCAACAGGCTCTCAGTGTTGATCTTCGAGGCCTCATGAGCTGAAAGAGAGTTTGCCCAAGATAAGAGTCCCAGCCCAATACACAGCGAAACACTTCGAAAAACTTTCATAGCGTTCACTTCTTTGAAACTGTCAACCAATTCATCTACACCCGCTCTCATCAACAACACTGAGATCGTCAACTTTGATCGAAGATGCTCAGATCACAATCCAGTACAGTCGCTACCAAATGAACTCGGTCTTCTTCACCACCATTGAAGGCATTGTGATAGCGAGTATTGTTCGTGATCCAAACGGAACCGTCTGCTGGCAGGTGATGGTTGACCTCTTCAATCACCATGTGGGCTCCAGGATTGGTAATGATCGGGATATGAAGTCTGGGCTCCGGATCACGATGCCAACTCAGAGTGGTGCGGGGGAGCTTCCAGAGCAGGCGGATTCGACCCAACTTGTAGCGGGAGATCAAAGTGTCGTAGATCTCCTTGAAGTAGGTATCCTCAAACAGTTTGACGAACTCCGAATACTTCTCTTCATCAATCAGATCATCACGTTGCACCTCAACCCCAGTATGATCAGGCTTGGTCCAGAACAAACCACGAACATTCCCACCCGTGATCGAATTTGGATCACCAGGAATCTGAGTTAGGCAAATGGCGTTGATGTCTCTCTCACCAAGAGGAGACTGCCGAGCCACCTTGGAATCCACCTTTTTCAGGGCCTCCTGCATGTTCTGAAGATCGAACTGCACATCTGGCACTCGATAGAAACCTTTGGGCATAACATCAATCTCCGAACTTGATCCCTTGAGCCAAGGGAAGTGACTTTCCATAATTGATAGTAATCGTGCTACGACGCATGTATTGCTTCCAGGCATCAGAACCAGATTCACGGCCTCCACCTGTCTCCTTTTCTCCTCCAAAAGCGCCACCAATTTCTGCACCGCTGGGGCCAATATTCACGTTGACAATCCCACAGTCTGAACCGACTGCTGAGATGAAGGTCTCAGCTTCCTGCAGGTTGTCTGTAAAGATACAGGAACTCAGACCCTGGGGAACACCATTGTGTAGCTGAATTGCCTCCGTCAACTCTGAATACTTCAGCATATAGAGGATCGGTGCAAAGGTTTCGGTCCGTACCAACTCACACTGTTCTGTCGCTTCAACGATGGCCGGACGCACCAGGCAATCTCTGAGGTGCTCTCCACCATGAACGATATATTCTTTTGCTCTTGCAGAGGACAAGGCATTCTGCATCCTTTCAACAGCTACTTCATCGATCAATGGCCCCACCAGGGTTTCTGCATTGAATTGATCTCCAAAAGCTAAGCTCGCATAGGCTGGCTTCAACTTGGACAGCAATTCATTATAAACCGACTCGTGTACGATCAAGCGACGCAAGGTGGTGCAGCGCTGCCCTGCCGTGCCAACCGCCCCAAAGACAATTGCCCGAACCGCCAGATCGAGGTTGCCATGTTGGCTGACAACCATCCCGTTGTTCCCCCCGAGCTCGAAGAGCGCCTTACCCAAACGGGTGGCAACTCGTGGAGCCAACGCCTTGCCCATCCCCGTTGAACCCGTCGCACTCAGCAGGCTGATCCGTGCATCATCAGCCATCCACTCCGCTTGCTCTTTATGCCCTTCGACCAACTGCAACAGATCCTCAAATCCCTCCCCAGGCATACAATTTTGCACAGTCTGATCCCAGGCCTGCTTACAAGCGGCAGTGACATGCAACGCCTTGGGAGAAGCTTTCCAGACAACGCTGTTCCCACAAACTATTGCGAGACAATGGTTCCAGGACCAGACGGCACAGGGGAAGTTGAACGCAGTGATCACTCCAATGACTCCCAACGGATGATAGGCTTCTTGTAGCTTGTGTTCTGGACGCTCACTGGCAATTGTAAGTCCGTACAGTTGTCGCGAAAGTCCTACGGCGAAGTCACACATGTCGATCGCCTCCTGCACCTCTCCCAGGGCTTCTGCCTGGATTTTCTTGGCATCGCTCATGATGCAATGGGCAATGCTTTCTTGAGATTCGCGCAATTGGTTGCCAAAGACCCGTAGCAATTCACCTCTTCTCGGAGCTGGAATTTCTCTCCACTTGCACTGAATGGCTGCTGCTTTATCTAGAATCTGGTCGTAATCGGATTTAGTGATGGAATTCATGAGCTAGATTTTTTTTGGGCCTCGGAGTAGAGCTGAACTTTTACAAAGTCACTGAACAGGGAGACCTTCATTTTAGGTAATTGATGAATATTGGAATTCTCTAGCAGCTATTGAGTAGAAAGCAAGACAGTCAATAACAGGAAGGAAGGAAGGAAATAATTTGTTGGGAGGATTTCAGTTTAAGGAAATTAAAATCCAATGATTCTTTGTGCTGGCTAGCCCTTCAGAAATTTCAGCTATGAATCAAATTCATGATTCCGGTGCTCATCTCTTCATAGTTGCGGTTGTTCGGTAGGTCTCCCTTGATCAAAAATTCATCCATTACGATGATACGATCCGCCAAGGTAATGATTTCTGGCATATCGGAGGTGATGAGGAGAATTGAAGTACCCTGATCGGCCAGTTCCCGAATCAACTCATGTAGGTAGGCCTTGGTTTTGATATCGATTCCAACAGACGGTTCATCGACGATCAGGATCTCCACCTGAGCCGCCAGCCACTTGGCTACCGAGATCTTCTGCTGATTGCCTCCGGACAAATTACTCACCATCTGTGAAAGCGAAGGTGTCTTGACCTCCAACTTGTCAATTGAAGGTGAGACACGTTGGGTCACCTGCTGATCGGAGAGCCAACCTAACTTGGAGCAAATCTTTCTCCAGACGGTGATGCCTGAATTCTGCAATGCGTCATGCTGTAGGATCAAACCTTCTGACTTTCGATCCTCGCTCAGATAGCCAATTGCATAGCGATCCCGCGCCATGGACACCCCAGAGACGTGAATTGCCTTACCGTCCAGCAAGTACTCTCCCTTTGTCATTCGAAAATAGCCAATCAGTGACTTCGCCAACTCACTACGTCCCGCCCCAATCAATCCATAAAATCCAAGAATTTCTCCCGGATACAGTTGAAGATTCAGTTCTTGGTGTCCCGCTTCTGTGCTGACTTGGCGTAGCTCCAATTTTGGATTTTTTCGGTTGACTTCACGATTTTGCCAGGCGGGAATCTGTTCCTTCCGCCCAATCATCAGTTGGACCAGATCCTGTCGGTCGTACTGCGCAATTGGTTCACTGGTGCAAGTGTTCTGACCATCTCGCAACACAGTCAGGTAATCACAAATTTGCAGTACCTCTTCAAGCTTATGGCTCACAAAAACGATCGTGACCCCATCGTCCTGGAGCTTCTGCAAGAGGGAAAAGAGCTTCTCTGTCTCATGAGGGGTCAAGGAAGCCGTCGGCTCATCCATGAGCAGGACACGTGATTTCTGTGAGATCGCTTGAGCAATTTCCACGAGCTGCATTTTGGCAACAGAGAGCTGCTTTACTGGAGTTTGGGGATCTAGATCCAATCCCACAGCGGCAAGCCAGGGTTTGGCTTCTTCATGCAATTTTGGATAATCGACCCAGCTCCAAGCATTTTCTCCAAGGCGATCAAGAAAGAGATTTTCTCCAACAGATAAACGAGGGATCAAATGGCGCTCCTGGTGGACCACTGCAATTCCTTGTTGGCGAGCTTCATTGGTATCCGAGAAGTGCACAGGCTGTCCAAGGAGATTTACGCTCCCTTCATCAGGTTGATACACACCCGTTAAGATCTTGATCAGCGTGGACTTGCCAGCCCCATTTTCTCCAAGCAGGGCGTGAATCGAACCAGCATGCAGTTCAATTTCTACATTCTGTAGGGCCTTTACACCAGGGAAACTCTTGGAAATACCAGAGGCCTTCAGGGTGATCTGCTGAGACATCAGGCTGGCTTTGAAAAGAAAGTGAGGCGCAGATCACGCAGTCGATTGATACCAACCGCCCAAAGGATCAAGAGGCCCAGGAAGATCTGTACGATGAAGGGGTCAATTTCAAAAAGGACTAACGCCTGGGTGATGATGGCAATGGTGGTTACCCCCAGTAAAGTGCCAATCACGTTGACATGCCCACCAGCTAGAACAGCGCCTCCAATCACCGGTGCGGCAAAGGAGAGGATCAACCAGTCATCGCCAATCGTTGGTTGTCCAATCTGTAACCGAGCTACGACCATCATTCCAGCAACGGCAGCCAGCAGGCCTGACAAGGCATGGGTGCCAATTACGATGTTTCGTACAGAAATTCCCACCAAACCGGCTGCTGTTGGGCTTGCGCCAACCGCCAAAACATGGCGCCCAAACCGCATCCAGTTTAACAGAAACCAAACACCAATTAGAGCTAGCAAAGCAGGCAACATCAACAGGGGTAAAGTTCAAATAAAGCTACTATTTCCAAAAGATTTTACTGACTCTGCTACTCCGTAAAATGGTTGTGCTTCCGTAATACCGAGGTTGATTCCCTTAAAGACAGAGAGGCTCGCCAAGGTGATGATAAATGCAGAGATACCAGTGAAGGCGATGATCACTCCATTAAACAAGCCTGCTGCCAAGCCAATTAGTAAACCTACAAGCACTGCAAGTGGAATAGGCAACTGGAAGATATCCATCAATCCAGCAAAAGAGATGGCTACGAGTCCACCGATTGCTCCCACCGAGAGGTTCATCTGGCCGATCCCTACAATCAGCATTTGCGCCAAGGCAATTACCATGTTGACCGAGATCGCAGCGAGCAAAATTTGAATGTTAAAGGGAGTCAGAAAACTTGGCTTGAGGTAACCAATCAGCATGATAGCCAGGATCACAACCAACAACAGTCCCGACCACTCAACCTTCAGAAGTTTTTGGAGTGGTATCAGAATGCCCCAAATGAAGCGGTTTTGAAGCAGGACCACATTTCGCAGTTTTTCCAGAAGAACAGCGCTGAGCAATAAAGCTCCCAATACGGCTTGCACCCAGAACTCACTGACTTGCAGCAACAACAAACCGTTTGTGAGCAAGCTGACTAGTACGGCTCCGAAGAAGGTACCCAACACAGAGACCTTTCCCCCACTTAACAAGGTGCCTCCGAGAACTGGTGCCAGAAACGCAGGTAGTAGCCAGTCCTGACCAATATGTCCTGTCATTGAAGGAATCGCAGCTCCCGTACGACAGGTCAACATCGTAGCCGCCAACGCAGCCAGTAGCCCAGAGAGAGCATGGCACAAGATGAAGGTGCGTTTGACGTTGACTCCGGAGAGTTCAGCAGCAGTCGGGTTAGCACCGGCTGCCAGCATGTTGCGTCCCAAGCTGGTGTAGCGGTAGAGAACAGCCAACATAATCGCGACCCCGGAGCTGATCAACAGCAGCGGAGAGAGATAGCCATAAATTTTAGTACGGCCAAAGGTGGCAACTTCTGGTGGAAGATTCCGGAAGGCTTCTGCCTGCGTCAGCCAGATCATCAAACCAAAGAAAACACTCATCGTGGCTAAGGTGATGATGAAGCTATGCACCCCTGTCCGTACGACCATCACTCCGTTGATGGCTCCAAGCAGTGCACCACCCAAAAGCAGTAGAATCAAAGCAACGGGGAGAGTACTACCCATCCCTTCAATTAGCCAGCCACCAAACATCACCGCCGACACACCGATCGAGCCTACTGAGAGATTCAGCCCTCCTGTGACAATCACCACCATCATCGAAAAGCCAATCACTACGTCAATGGAGATGTTCCGACCCAGTGCATACAAGTTGAAGCGTGAGGTAAAGCCAGCGGTCAACAGCGCAAAGACCGTGGCAAATACAACAATCAGGAACAACAGGCCAAACTCATTGGAAAAGAAAAATTTTCTCATCGACGATTGGTCACTGATTTTCGTTGAGAGGGAAGATTCTTGCGCTGATGCCATTCAGGATTCTCTTCGGAGAGTTCCAAGGAGGCTTATCCCCTCCAAGGAAAACTCAGTTACAGACTAGGTAGGTCGATTCAAAGGAAGCCATCAAGTCCTCAGTGACCGCTTCCATCGCGCCGATGTAGGTATCGACCTTGTCACGACCCACGAAAGCCGTTCCACTGTCAATGAACTGATTGGTCAATACCGTGGACTTGAAGGGAGCATCCTGGTTGACTGTACAACCGCTTCGTAGCTTGTCCATTGCAAAGGAACCGATGTAGCCCTGACCGTATGGGTTCTGCAACATGGTGCCATGTACAAAACCGTCTTTGATTGCCTTGAGTACAACCTCATCATGGTCAATGCCCACCATCTTGATGCGCTTGTCTCCAATCTTCCGCAATGAATTAGCAGCCACAACCGCCGGAACCCAGGCAGTCGTTACGATCCCATCAACCTTGTCAGCTTGTGCCGCGAGGAAAGCATTAATTTTCTCTTCGGCTGGCTCTGGAGCGTCAATATCCGCAATCACTTGAATGACTTCCACCGCTCCACCGGTTTCATTAGCAGCCTGCTGCACTGCATCGATTCGCAGTTGAGTGTTGGGATCTACCAAAAACCCCGTAAAGTGAGCGATCTTGCCTTTTCCACCCAGGGTCTTAATCAACTCCTTGGTGCCTAGGTAGGCTGAATTACCCGTGTCTGTTCCCAAGCAGAACACGGCAGGGGTAGGTTGCTTCAGACAACCAGCCAAGGCAATGACGGGTGTTCCTTCCGCGGTTAATTCGCTAGCAATTGAGTTCGTACCCACTGGATCTCCAGGGAAGATTAGCCGTTGTAGCCCTGGGTGAGCAGGCTTTCCAGCAACTGATTCTGTTGGCTGAGCTCCCATTTCTGTGGAACACGATAGTCTGCACCCGAGAGACCAAAGTCACGCTTAGCGTCCTGCCCAGCTTTTTCCCAAGCTGCAAAGTATGGATGTGGCCCACCAGGTACCAATGCCACACGAGTGTCAGAGGCCAAAACGGGGGAAGCGGTCAGACAGGCCAGTGTCGTCCCTAACACACAATTTTTTAAAGTCCGAAAACTTTTTCGTCCAAATTCCTGAAAAACATTCTCTTTAGTCATTTTCATTCCTCTGTTCGAGATGAATCGAAAGATATGGGCATGTGAAAGCCCGACATTAGCCATGATTCAACAGTCCATTGGGAATCACGCTCTCTGTAACCACTCATCCTGAGATATGATTCGAATAAGCGAATTGGTCTGCGGGGAACCTATTGATTCTTTTGGTTTTGTCAACCGATTTCTTAGTATGACAAGAGCCACTGGCTGTGATGATTAGGAAATTACTGATCTGCCTCCAAGACGCGACCAAATGCCCTGGCGCAATTTCTTGAAGGTGCAGTAGGGTAGGATGTTCGTGAAGTTTGAAAATCTGTAATTTCAGTGCAGTTGAAGATTTGGGGGGATGACTCTTCTTAGTTTGAGGCAGAATTCATGAAGCCCCATCAGAAAAAAACCTTGGTAAGTTCGCTCGTGAATTCCAATATGGAATTGATTAAAATCAAATTAGCTATTTCCACTTTCCTACTCATCAACTCACTCAAATCTTACATGAATCCTTACCAAACAGAAAAAATTCGGGGAATGCTCCTCGGTATGTTCATCGGGGATGCCCTCGCCATGCCTGTTCACTGGTACTATGACACCAAAGCCATTCAGCAGGACTACGGTCCGATCTGTAACATGGAGGCCCCCAAGGAATTTCATCCAAATTCTCTGCTGCACCTCTCCAACACAGGAGGCCATGGGCGTGGCAAACAGTACGGCAGCATCGTGGGAGATGTGATCCTCAAAGGGCGTAAGGAATTTTGGGCCAAACCCAAGCTTCACTACCACCATGCACTGCAGGCTGGGGAGAACACCCTGAACCTCCAGTGTCTGCGGGTCTTATTGCGTAGTTCTATTCCTGATTACTCAGCGGATAGATTTTTGCCGGCCTACATTGATTTCATGACCGCTGCAGACACTCATCAGGACACCTATGCTGAGTCTTTTCATCGAGATTTCTTTGCCAACTGGGCCAAGGGTAAGCCGGCTGAGAACTGTGCTGGAGCAGAGGATCACAACACAGCATCGGTTGGAGGCCTCGTTCTGCTTCCTCCGGTTCTTGTCAAATCGATGGGAGATTGGTTGACAATTCGCACTCAACTTCGACTGACTCATCGATCTCCAAAGCTGGAGCACTACGCAGAACCAGTCATGGACCTGCTGCAAAAATTACTTCAGCAAGAGTACTCTGCTGGTCTTCGAGACCAGACGCTGGAAGCCACCCAACCACTGGGACTTCACCTATCCAAATTGATCGAAGAAGCGGATCGAAAAAACTGGCAGGACCAGGATGTCATTGGGCCAATTTTCAGTCCTGCGTGCTACATCGAGCACTCTGTGCCTTCCGTACTTTATTTACTAGCCAAGTATGAAACTGATGCAGAGCAGGCCTTGATCGCTAATACAGAAGCCGGGGGTGACAACTGCCATCGTGGAGCACTCCTTGGAGCACTCCTTGGAGCTGCGGGGGGTACAAGTGTTTTCCCAAGCCGATGGATCGAACAGCTTCACGACAAAACAGCAATTCTTGAAGAGATAGAGCATTTCATTGAAACTCTCCATTGACCCAGAATGGTTTCGCTCTGACCTACTTCCACATGCAAAGTGTTCGTTGCGGCAGGAATGTATAACGATCAATTGATCGAAACACTACGGCAAGGTGTAATTGGGTTACTTGACGAATGGGGGCTTGACCCCCAAACCAACGTCAAATTGCTGGCCATCTCTGAGAATGCGACATTTCGTGCAGGAGAGTTGGACACTGGACGCCAGATCGTGCTCCGAGTTTATCGACCGGGCTACAATACCCAACAAGAGATTGAGTCGGAGCTGGATTGGATCGTAGCCTTGCGTGAAGAGAGGATTGTCGAAACCCCAGAGCCCCTTGTAGTCAAAGGTGGCAGACATCTGACCAGCTTCGAAATGCAGGGAGAGCAACGTCTCGTAGCGGCTTTCGCATTTATGACCGGAGTTGAGCCTTCTCCAACGGAAAACCTGAACAGTGGCTTTGAGCAACTAGGGGCCATCAGCGCCCGACTACACCAACATGTTCGAACTTGGAAGCAACCATCTTCCTTTGTCCGCAAGATTTGGAATTTTGACACTACAGTGGGTCCGAAGCCTCACTGGGGAGACTGGCGAGATGCGCGCAAATTGACAAAGGATGGGGAACAGTTGTTGGAAAGAACCTGCCTAGAATTGAAACGCCAACTTAATGAATTTGGAGAGGGTGCAGACCGATTTGGACTGATCCACGCCGACCTGCGACTCGCCAATCTTCTCGTGGAAGGAGAACGTTTGGGGATCATTGATTTTGATGACTGCGGTTTTGGTTGGTTTGGCTATGATTTCGCGGCTGCCGTTAGTTTCTTCGAACATGAACCCATCGTTGCTGAATTGGAAGATTCTTGGATTCGAGGCTACCGCAGCGTCGCTCCACTTAGTGAGGAGGATGCGAAGATGTTTCCCACTTTTGTGCTGCTTCGCAGGTTGTTACTTACCGCCTGGATTGGTAGTCACGCTGAGACTCCAACAGCACAGGATGTGATTGAAACTTACACAGCTGGAACCATAGCGCTAGCCGATGATTTTCTCTCGAGAACCTAGCCTTCCTGCATCACCGCAACCACAGCTTTCCTATTCTCTCGATACCAGACAAAAACGCCCGAAGCGACGATCACAAGGGCGCCAAGGTAAGTGAGGATATCTGGTAGCTCATCAAAGACAAAAAATCCCCAGAAACTGCTGTACAACAAGCCAAAGTAGGAGAAGGGCGCCAAGATTGAAGCTTGGGTGTACCGCAGGGCAAAGATCAGCATCAGGTGCCCTATTCCCCCAATGATTCCAAAACTGGATAGAATCGGTAGATCCTCCAGCGCAATCGGTTCCCACTTTGGAATTACCAATACTGAAGCGATGACTGTTCCGATCAGGGCAGTGTAGAGAAAATTTGTCCAAGGCGACTCTTCTGATCCTAGAAAACGTGTCGTAATCGAGTAGCCAGCAAAACAGCTTGCCGCCACAATCGGTAGAAGTGCGTAGGGAGTAAAGACCTCCGTGCCAGGGCGCATGATGATCAATGCTCCTAGCAGACCGATGGTGACTCCCACCCAACGCGGCCAGCTGACTTTTTCCTTGAGAATCAGAAAGGAGAGGCAGGTGATCAGCAGCGGAGCTACCTCAAAAATGGCAAACAGTTCAGCCAACTTCAGATAGGGTAGCGCTGAGAAAAAGGCTAACGTTGCGCCAAACAACAGCCCCGATCTCAGAATCTGTAGCTTGAGATACCGGGTTTTCAGCAAGCGAGTTATGAAGGGCGCAAGGACTACCAGGGACCAAAAACTCTGACTACAATAACGGGCCCAGACTACCTGAAAGGGATCATAGTGAGCGCTCATCATCTTGGCGATGGTGTCCATGCAGCTGAAGGCAAAACTCGCCAGAATCATCAGCAAAATGCCCTTGTAGACAGGGCGCGCCTCGGTCCAATAGTGTACCAGAATCAACAGGATACTCGGTGAAGCAGACGAATTGATCAACATTCAAATCAAGAGGATCAATCAGATGAGGGTCTGCGAAAAACGGAATTCAGGATGAAAATATCAGGAGGGAAGCGTTCATCCGCTCTTCAGGCGATAGTCTTCTCCACCACTTTCAGCTATCACGTAACGCCCGTTCGGTAGGTCGTTCTTGTTCACCTTCGCAGCAATTTCTTCGGAGGGCAACTCATAATACTGCCAGCGTTTAGTCAGTCGTTTCTCCAACACAGCTTCCGGCACCTCAAGCAGAACGGCCACATCGAACTGCGACCTCAACTGCGACCAAGGTTCCTGCTGAAGTAGTAGATAATTACCCTCTACCAGGATCACCGGTACTTTTGCAGGAATCAATCGAGCTCCAGCTCGGGCAATCTCCAAATCTCGATCAAAAACCGGCACTGCCACGAACTCTTCCTGCCTCTCGCGCAAACGTCGTAAAATGTGATAAAATCCCCACACATCAAAAGTCTGTGGAGCTCCTTTGCGTGGTCTTAAACCTGCCGGTACCAGGTACAGATCATCATAATGAAATCCATCCATTGGCAAAATCATCGCCTGCTCAGGCTGTTCCTGATTCAGGGCTGATTTTAGTTCACCAGTGATGGTAGATTTTCCAGATCCGGGAGGTCCTGCGAATGCAACAAGGATCCGTCCCTGTGAGCTTCGTTGCTGAATCAATTCCTGTAATTCTTTGAGGTCTATCGAGGGTGCCATGGCCTTTTTGATGAATTTGTTTAGAAAAAGATGGAAACTTTAGCCGTATTTGCCAGTAATTTGGAATCTAAATTGATGTTAATCCATCACAAAAATGATCATTGACGTCAATTACTACTTGCCTCCACTTGAAAGGAAATAATGGAAGAGGCCTTGAACCCTACAGAACTTCGTGAACTCGCAGCAGAGATCCTCAGTGAGAACGACCGCGAAGGACGCTACACGATCCCCACCAAAGGCTTGTATCCTTTCCAATGGAATTGGGACAGTTGCCTGACAGCCCTCGGCTGGACGTATCTGGACGAAGATCGCGCCTGGCGTGAAATCGAAACACTGTTTGAACACCAGTGGTCAGACGGCATGGTTCCACATATTGTTTTTCACGAACCGGACGATGGGTATTTTCCAGGCCCAGAAGTTTGGTCTACTGGCCGTTCAGTTCCTACCAGTGGCATCACCCAACCGCCTGTTGCCGGTTTTGTCCTGAGGCGTTTGTACCAACGCTGTGCCGACCCAGAAGAAATTGAAGAACGTATCGAAGACCTGGTCGACGCAGTTGATCGCTGGCATGCCTGGTTTTTTGAAAATCGAGACCCACAGCGGGAAGGACTCGTTTCCATTATCCATCCTTGGGAAGCTGGACGAGATAACTCCATTGACTGGGACGAAGCTTTTGAGCGAGTACCAACCGAAGGTATCACTGACTACGTTCGCCGCGATACTGAGCACGCTAATCCAGCACATCGCCCCACCAAGGCACAGTACGACCGCTACCTCTGGCTGGTGGAACACTTTTGCTCATTCGGCTGGGACAACAGCAAACTGCACGATGCTTCGCCTTTCCGGGTGGTTGATCCCGGCTTTAATGCAATCTTGATTCGTTCCTGCTTTGATCTAGCTGCTCTCGCAGAAGAACTGGAAATGGATGATGTCGCTCAGCGCAACTATGCTTGGGCTCGTCGAGGATTAGAGGCCTTGGAGAATCTTTGGAGTGATCCACACAGGCAGTATCTCTGTCAGGATCGAACGACAGGGCAACTGATTGAGAGTACCTCGATTGGGGGTCTCCTAGCGGTCTTCGCCCCGATTCGCCTTACTCGGGCCCAAGCGATTGCTCATCGTATCGAGCAAATTTCCGAAGAATGCCGCTTCAGCATCCCTAGTCACGATCCAGCAGATTCAAGGTTTGATGCCAAACGCTACTGGCGTGGGCCTGTCTGGCTGATCATTAACTACATGATCAACGATGGCTTGGAGGCCGCCGATTTGGAGGAGTCCAGCACGAAAATTGTGGACGATTCTCTCGAATTGATCAGTTCCAGCGGTTTTGCTGAGTACTACGACCCCAAGACTGGTGAAGCTTGTGGAGGGGGACGGTTCACATGGACCGCTGCAATGGTGCTGGAATTTCTTCAAGATCAGTAAGATGCAAATTGCCCTGATCATGGCGCATCCAGATAATGCCGATATTTACTGTGGGGGTTCGATAGGGGCTTGGCGATCCATGGGAGCAGCAGTAACGATCTTGATCGCAACCGATGGTGCAAGGGGAGGAAATCATGATCCCAAAAAGCTTGCACAGTTGCGTGCCAAGGAGGCCATCGCTGCTGCCAAAGTCTTAAACGCCAACCTGATTCAGTTGAACTTCCCAGATGGTGAACTTCCACAGTCTGAAGAATTTGCTTCAAGGTTGACGTCTGAGGTGGTGCGCCTCAAACCAAATCTGTTGGTAGCGCATGCGCCCAATGACTACCACGCTGATCATCGAGCGGTCTCTGCTGGAGCATTGATTGCTGCAAGTTTTCGGGCTCCTGTGCTTTGGGTGGATCCAATGATGGGTATGAGTTTCTACCCAACTACTACGTCGATATCACACCTTTTCAGGATTTGAAGGAGCAGGCCATTCTCTGTCACACAACCCAGGGGCCAGAGCACTTTGTCGAAATGTCCCGAGTTCAAGGACGTTCCCGTTCAGCCCAGTGTGGTCAACTGGGTGGCTTTGCTGAGGCTTTTCGCCATGATCCCATTCACCCCTTTGCTGATATCCGTTCTCTGATTCCCCCTGCCCCTCCACTTCAGCCAATTGTTGTCAAAAGCCCTAACTAAAAGCACTTCCCAAAAGCTAACTCGAGCTTTTCTCTGAAGAATCCTTGGATACAAAGCAGTTGGGACTCAGGGCCTATAAGCTACCTTCTCGATGAAGCGTAGTTGGGAATTAGGCATTCGCGTTGGAGATAGGCTTTTTGGGCCGGTAGTTGATCAGGACAATTCCAGCGGAGATCAGCACCAGCGCACCCAAAATGGTGAAACTGATCGCTTCATCGAGGATGAGCCAACTGAAGATCACACCAAAGGCAGGGGTCAGAAATCCAAAGGAGGCCATGTCTGAGGCGGGGTAAATGGTGAGAACCCAGAACCAAACAAGAAAACCACCAGCGACGACTATGACAACCTGGAAGCCGAGCATAAAGACGTGCATGGTTTGCAGATCTCGGATCCAGTCACCAAAGAGCAGGGAAAAGGGTAGCAAAATAATCGCTGAAACTGCCAGATTGTAAAGTAGCTGCATTTCGATGCTCGCTTCTTTGAGTTTGCTGACCCGTACCGAAAGCCCAATCCCAGCCCAGCACATTGAGCCAAGAATACTCATCATGTCACCGATCAAACTGCTCGATTCTCCGTTCAGTCCTCGATCGGAAAAAGCCCAAACCAGGCCCACCATGGAGATGATCAGACCAAGAACCTTCTGGGCATTTAGTCGTTCACCCTCAATCAGGAAATGAGCGCCGATTGCCATCCAGACAGGCATTGAGTACCAGAAGATCGAATTGCGGGCGACGGTTGTCATGTCCAAGGCCAGGAAGAGAAAAATGAACTCAATCGAGAACAAGCAGCCCGTCAGCACTCCTGCCTTGAAAGTGCCATCGCTAACACTGATCCGCTTCCCCCGCCATAAGGCCCAACCCCAAACGACAAAAAAGGCAAACAGCGAGCGCAATCCTGCTTGAAAGACAGGCTGCATTCCATCATTGACGACCTTGATCACTACCTGGTTCAAGCCCATCACAATCGCGAAGATCACGAGGACACTGCCACCAAACAAATCGATATGGTCTTTTCGTTCCATCAATATCCTTTTATGGTTAATATCTATCAGGTAACTTTTCCATCTTCTGCACCCTAAAGATCAACTTTAATAAACTTGTAACCAGAATTTCTAAATCGTTTAGATCAGGTTTCCTCATGGCTAATTATCAAGTAACTGCTCTGGTTCGGGGACTGCCCGTAACCGTTCCTTTTGTTGGACCAGAAACTCAGGAGCGTCTCCGGGGCAGCACATTCCGAGCTCGAATTGGGGCAAATGAAAATGTCTTTGGCGCCTCCCCCAAGGTATCCCAAGCTATTCAAGCTAGAGTTGATGAAGCTTGGATGTATGGAGATCCGGAGTTTTACGAACTAAGAGTCGCCCTCGCAGAACACTTGGGAGTGGGAATCGGCAACGTGATGGTTGGAGAAGGCATTGATGGTTTGCTCGGCTACCTTGTGCGAATGTTTGTTGAACCAGGAGATACGGTTTTGACATCGGCTGGAGCTTACCCAACCTTCAATTATCATGTCCAAGGATTTGGAGGGAGTTTGCAGTTCGTGCCCTATCACGAAGACCGTGAGGATGGAGAGGCATTGCTGGCTGCTGCACAGAAAAACGAAGCCAAGCTGATCTACTTTGCCAATCCGGACAACCCAATGGGTAGCTGGTGGGATGCTGGTTATGTTGAATCGATGATTCAGGCTGTGCCAGAGGGATCCCTGCTGATTCTAGATGAAGCCTATGGTGAGTTTGCGCCAGCAGGCACTCTTCCAACATTTGACATGGACAATTGCCGAGTGATTAGACTGAGGACCTTTTCAAAAGCCTACGGTTTGGCTGGAATGCGAGTGGGCTATGCCATCGGCAACGCAGAATTGATCACAGAATTCAACAAGGTACGCAATCATTTCGGCTTGGGTCGCC
Organism: Deltaproteobacteria bacterium; assembly: GCA_002683655.1. Lineage (GTDB taxonomy): Bacteria > SAR324 > SAR324 > SAR324 > NAC60-12 > JCVI-SCAAA005. The sequence continues at coordinate 59,173 of NYTS01000021.1, read as the reverse complement.
TCTCACAAATCGCTGCGCTTGCGGCTGTGCAAGATCAAGAACATCTGAATCAAGTTCAGCAGCAAGTCCAAGGATCTTTACAACGCATCCAGCAAATTGCATTGGACAATCAATTGAAGCCATTGCCTTCAGCAGCTAATTTTTTGACCATTGATTGTGGTCGAAATGGTGACTATGCGATTGCCGTGATGAAAGGTTTGGTTGAGCTCGGGGTCTTTGTACGAATGCCCGGAGTAGCACCTCTGAACCGATGTATTCGGCTTACGGCAGGATTGCCCGTAGAATTGGATTTCCTGGAAGAAAGCCTCCCCCAGGTTTTGAAGTCCGTTTGACTTCCAAATACAATTTTTTTGGATCCAGATTCACTGCGATTCTTTAGCGGTGCTAAAGAGAGTTCTTGGCTCCCAATCCACACTTAGTCGTATTTTGTTGCAAAAATGTAACAAAAAAGGTAGATTTTTTGAGTTTTTGCAGAAGAATCTACAACCTCAAAGATTAACAAAAAATGAGCAACTCCTCCCAAAGCCATACTTCACGCAAAGATCTGCACCAATGGCTACTTGCTGTGGTGATTGTTCTGGGAATCCTCCTGTTCTTTGTCTTCGATCTGCAGCGATTTCTTACACTTGAATATCTTCAGGCTTCACGTGAGAGCTTTGCAACAACCTACGCAGAGTCACCATTCACTGTCTCGCTAATTTACTTTCTGATATATGTCATCTCGACAGCGCTCTCGGTGCCTGGGGCTGTTGTACTAACGCTGGCGGGAGGGGCCTTGTTTGGTTTGGGCTGGGGTCTGTTATTGGTGTCCTTCGCCAGTAGCTTGGGAGCCACTATGGCAATGATGGCCAGCCGTTTCGTGCTGAGAGATTTTGTCCAACAACGTTTTGGTTCGCAGTTCCAGCGAATCAACGAGGGAATTGAGAAGCAGGGAGCCTTCTATTTGTTTACTCTGCGGCTTGTGCCCGTCGTGCCGTTTTTTGTGATTAACCTTGGGATGGGACTGACCCCGATTGGTGTTTGGACCTTCTACTGGGTAAGCCAGGTAGGGATGCTAGCTGGAACGATCGTTTACGTGAATGCAGGGACACAGTTGGCTCAACTTGAGAGCCTCTCTGGAATCGCCTCACCAGGGTTGTTGATTTCCTTTGCGTTGTTGGGAATTTTTCCCTGGATAGCGCGTTCACTCGTACAACAGCTTGAGCAGCGCAAGCTACTTGCCAAGTGGCAGAGGCCTACGAAATTCGATCGTAACCTGATTGTGATTGGAGCTGGGGCAGCGGGTTTGGTCTCGTCCTACATCGCAGCAGCCACGAAAGCCAAGGTGACGCTGGTGGAAGCCCATAAGATGGGTGGAGATTGTCTGAACTATGGCTGCGTGCCTTCCAAAACGCTGATTCGTAGTGCCAAGTTGCTACATCAAATGCACAACGCATCTCACTATGGACTGCAGGACAGTTCTCCTGCCTTTTCCTTTGCCAAGGTAATGAAGCGTGTGCATCAGGTCATTGCGGAGATTGAACCTCATGACTCGGTGGAGCGCTACACGTCATTGGGAGTGGAGGTTATTCAAGGATATGCCAAAATCGTAGATCCCTGGACAGTTGAGATCCAAAAACCAGATGGCTCTTCACAGTGCATGAACAGCGCAGCAATTATCATTGCGGCAGGAGCAGCTCCCTTTGTGCCTCCACTGCCTGGATTGGAGGAAGTAGGCTACCTGACTTCAGACACCCTCTGGGAAAAACTGAAGGGAAGAGAAGAGGCACCTCAACGCTTGGTCGTCCTTGGAGGTGGACCTATAGGAACGGAATTAACCCAAGCTTTTGCCCGATTAGGTTCCACAGTAACCCAAATTGAGATGGCTCCGAGAATCATGCTCCGAGAAGATCCAGAGGTTTCTGAGATGGTACAAAAATCATTAGAGCGGGACGGAGTGACTGTTCTAACAAACTACACGGCAGTGGGTTGTGGGTTGACGAATGGTGAGAAGTGGATTCAAGTTGAAGATCAGCGAGAAACTAAACGAATCAGCTTCGATGAACTGATCGTTGCTGTGGGGCGTGCACCTCGCCTGAAAGGGTTCGGTTTGGAAGAGCTAGGTATCCCAGTGGGTCGGGTGGTTCAAACCAACGAGTACTTGGAAACAATTTATCCTCACATTCTAGCGGCTGGTGACGTGGCGGGACCGTACCAGTTCACACACACAGCTGGGCACCAGGCTTGGTATGCTGCAGTCAATGCACTGTTTGGTAAATTCAAGAAATTCAAAGTGGATTATCGGGTGATCCCTTGGGCAACATTCTGTGATCCAGAAGTAGCTCGAGTGGGGCTCAATGAACTGGAGGCTCAGGAAAAAGGCACACCCTACGAAGTGACTCGCTATGGCATTGATGATCTGGATCGAGCAATTGCCGATGGTTCTGCCAATGGAATGGTCAAAGTGCTAACAGTTCCCGGCAAGGACAAGATCCTCGGAGTTACTCTGGTAGGTGAGCATGCTGGAGATCTGATCAGTGAGTTTGTAATGGCAATGAAACACGGATTGGGCTTAAACAAAATCCTTGGAACCATCCATATCTACCCCACCTTGGCAGAAGCCAACAAGTATGCAGCCGGTGAATGGCGTCGGGCTCATGTAAACCCAACGCTGTTGTCGTTTGTAGAGCGCTTTCATGCGTGGAGACGAGGATGATTGATGCGGCCCTTCAGCCTCTGCAGCAACGGTTTCTTCAATCATCTGCGAAAATTCTAGCACATTGGGGAGTGAAGGCTGACCAGATCACACTGCTTGGCTTCTTAGTAGGAATTATGGTCGTGCCTGCCTTGGCTTTTAAAGCCTATTTTCTGGCACTACTTTTTTTGTTGATCAATCGTTTTGCAGATGGGCTGGATGGGCCATTAGCTCGGCAGACTAAACCCACGGACCGAGGTGCTTTTCTAGATATCAGCTGCGATTTTCTTTTTTATGCTCTGTTCCCCTTGGGATTTGCTCTCGCTGATCCTGTCAATGCTTTACCTGCTGCGGTGTTGATTACCTCTTTCGTGGGCACTAGCTCTTCTTTCCTGGCCTATGCGGCCATTGCTGCAAAGCGCGGCGACACCGCGATGGATTTTCCTCAAAAAGGATTATACTATCTAGGCGGTCTGACAGAGGGTTTTGAGACGATCGTCCTCTTCATCAGCATGTGCCTCTTTCCCTTGTTCTTTCCTCAATTGGCCTACTTTTTTGCAGTCGCATGTGCAATCACAGCCATATCTCGCTGGTACCAAGGTTGGAAATTATTCTCAGAAGACTGAGTGATCTCAACCTTGTCTTCACCCGATAATAAAACTCTAAGCATTCCTTTTTCTCCTTCTGGATTTACCGAAATCCTCAAAAAACTCCTAAAGGCAAACTTTACGTTCGTCAATTTTCAGCTTGCTGAACGATCTTCCTTGAGTTATGGGATGCCCCTTCAGATGTATTGATCTTCAGAACCATTAGGTTGACTGAGGTTCATTGATTTGAATTGGTCACGGCTGTCTTGTATTCAATAACAGTCACATTCACCCTTCCTGAAATAAGCTACTCATCCAACTGATAAATCAATGTGTCTGGTTGAAAGGCCGCCCAGGAAAACCAAAACTGATCAGCATGAACAAGCCTCTTCAGTTGATTGCCTTTGAGAGGGCCCTGAACAGCCTGCCCAACAATGTTCCAATGACTCCCTGTTTGCTCATCAACGATTTCTCCTGCTCGCTTGACAAAAATTAATTCTTGGTTCCCTACGACAGGGATAAATACACCAGTCGCCCCTACATCCATTCCATTTGTGATCCGAGTTGTGTCCAAGGCGCTGCTGACTCCCGCTTGATGAAAAACTGCCAAAGACTGTTCCCCTAGTTTATGATGAATAACCCCAAGTTTTTCTAATAATTTCACAGGATACGCATTGTGATACTCCCCATCACTGATGGTAACAACTCGTGCCATTGCTGAAAGTCGTCCATCAATGGGATCTTGAAAGAGAAAAGGATTATTTCGAATATCATCATAGCCAGGATAGGGATTGTGCCCATAGTCTCTGGAATATCCGGTTTCTTTGGAAAGAACCTTGCCAGATGGATATGCTGCTTGAAATTGTTTGAAGCCGATCAACCCTGAGGGAATCATTTGCAACTGCTCACCTGTCATGGCACCAACAATGGCTTCGCCTGTAAACTGCTGCCACAAGCTCTCAGTCTGCCTGTCATACATCACCAGATCAGAGTGCCTCAGTAGACCACTGGTGCCAAAGTCATAAGTAGTCCCCTGATAATGTCGTTCAAACGTAATAGCAGAGTTACAAAGTGGACAAAATGTAATGGTTATCGGTATCTCTCCGACGGAATCATTGACGATTTCGTGCCATGTCATGATTTGCAGAGGGTAGGCCCGAGCATCACCATTTAGTTCCAGCGCAATCACAGGATCATTCGGTGCAAGCCATTGTTCTGCCTGCTGGTTATCAATGAATTTGGGCCGATCAATTGGAGGGATGCCATCTCGAGGTGGTCCTCCTGAGAGTAGTTCACGATATTCTATGGAATGCTTTGACCAGTCTGTATTCCAGCCTATAGTAACTCTTCGTAGCAATTCACTAAGCGTGTCTTCTCCGATTGATGCGGAATTGGCCGATACCAAATTTGCGATGAAAAGCATCCCCAAGGCAAATAGTAGAATTGGACGTTTGTTCATATGGTTCTTCTGATTTGATTAATGGGAAAGACAGTTGCTCAACAATCATTTTCTTAATGCACTTTATGCAACCAACTCAACAGACATAATTGATTCAATATTTTTCAGTTCAGGAAATATCTTGACCAAAAAGCCTGGCCTCTCTAAACAAGGGCTTTATTTTCAATAACTTTTAGGAGGATGACATGAATTGGCACATCAAGAATTTGTCCCGTAAGGTAAGCATCATTGTGTTGGCGGTTGGTTTACTCTGGAGCTCCAACGGGTTGGCTAACGAAGGTCTGAAACCGTTGAACCCACCTGAAAAAGTAACAGTGGCCTACGTGCCCATCATGAAGTTTGCGACCATGTACGTCGCTCACAGCAGGAAGCTGTTCGAAAAGTACGGCTTGGATGTAACTCTGCGTCGTGTGAAATCGGGTACCGAAGCGATTGCTTTTTTGTCAGAAGGCAAGATTGATGTTGGAGGGATTGCGATCGTGACCTCTCTCTGGAATGGCTGGAGCCGGGGCCTGGATCTCCGCATTATCGCACCCGGTGGTCTGGAACCAATGAAGAATAGCCCCACTGCTCTCATTGCCCGAGCAGATCTGATGGCCAATGGCTCGATCAAAAGTGTGCAGGATTTGAAGGGAATGCGCATTGGTGTCGCTGGTGGCCCTGGCAGTGGAGGTGAGTATTTACTGACCAAGGCTTTGCAACAAGGGAAAATGATGCTCAATGACATCCAGAAAGTAAAGATTGGCAATGCCGACATGCCCAAGGCCTTGGCAAATCAGTCCATTGATGCAGCCCTGACAGGACCTCCCTACACCACCCAATCAATCAATGATGGTCATGCCAAGGTGCTCGCATCTGATCTGGCACCTGGGTTGATGACGGTGGCGTTCGTGGGCTCTGGAAAATTTGTCAATCAACGGGCAGATGTGGCAGAGCGATTTGTACTCGCTTTGGGAGAGGCAGCTCGTCTCATGCAAGGGGATGACTTTCTTGACGACGAAAACATCAAAGCCTACATGAAGAACACTAACACCACAGAAAAAGCCCTTCGTACAGGAAAGAAGCTGATCTATGATCCAAACATTGTCATTCCAGTGGCTGGACTAAAGGACATTGAAAGCGTGCATCGTTTGAATGGCCGGACGGAATACACCACAGAGTTGGATCTGAACAATTCGGTCGATGAACGCTTCACAAAAAGAGCCCTTGGCATCTTGGGGAATTATTGACTGAAAGCAGAATTTTCTCGTAGATTTGCACCCAGTCCAGTGACAAAAAACCATGAAATATCGGGTCACAGGGTCTGGGTTGCTCAGGCGGATGCATATCCTTCAGTCTGTATTCTGCAAAACAAATTCTTCACCATTCATCGTGTGACCCAGCCCTGATTCAGCAATTCCTACGATCCGCTATATCCATTCATTAGCAGTTCACTGCGCCACCACAAAAAATCACTGATGATTTCCCTTTTCTTTAAATCGGCATGTCCGTAAAGATCCGTTGTCAAGGTTGTCAGAAAGTCTACAGAACGGCTGAAGGAGAGTTTACCGCCATTGGTGATGCCACTCTGCAAATTGAGGAAGGTCAGTTCGTCTGTATCGTCGGCCCTTCGGGATGTGGTAAATCCACCTTGCTTAAGATCATTGCGGGATTGGACTACTTCACTGCAGGAGAATTTGACGTCCGGCATGGGGAGAGCAGGGATCAGCCAATCAACAACGTCGTCTTTCAGGAATACGCCATCTTTCCATGGCGGACTGTCTTGGAGAACGTTGCCTTTGGTCTTGAGATGCGGGGTATTTCAAAAAAGATCCGAACAGAAATCGCCAGAGAATGGCTTCAGAAAGTTGGCTTGAGCAAATTTGCCAACTACTTCCCAGATCAGATCTCTGGTGGAATGAAACAACGAGTTGCCATCATCCGAGCACTGGCCAATGATCCAGAAATTCTATTGATGGATGAACCCTTGGGGGCCCTTGATGCACAGTCCAGGCTCTTAATCCAGGAAGAATTGCTAAAACTCTGGGACGAAACCAAAAAGACTGTTCTTTATGTCACACACAGTCTGGACGAAGCAATATTTTTGGGTGACGAGGTACTACTTATGTCCGCCAACCCGGGTCGCATCATCAAACGTTATCCAATCACTATTGAGCGGCCGCGCTCCATCAACACCATGAACACTGGGGATTTTACAAGAACTCGGAGTGAAATCTGGGAGAAGCTGGCAGTAGAGGTCGGTCGCTCGATGGCCAACCAGCAATGATTGCTTCAAAATAAACACCAGATCAGCCTATGAATCCTGAAAAATCAATTAAGCTCTCCGTTCAGATTCCATTATTTCTGTTGCTGAACCTGGTTCTCTACTTTCTCGACTTATGGACGAATCAGGTGCTGATGTGCTTGGTGATTGATGTGATCATTTTTGGCAAGATCGTCAATGATGCAATGAAATTAGTCCCGGTTCGCTATAAAAAAAGCTCGGAGCGCTTTGTGACTTTGCTATTTCCCATTTTGTTGCTCTCAATCTGGGAAATCTTTGCTAGTACTGGCAAGATCAACCCAACTTGGTTCCCAGAGCCCACCAAGATTCTTGCCTCTCTCTGGGAGCTAATCACGGTCCCGGAAAAGTTCAGCGAGACCACCCTTTTGGGACGTCCATGGATGATTCTGGAACGTTATCAAGAGCAGGGTCTCGAAGGAGTCTGGAAATTGATCGAAGAAGGCCATGTCTGGGCGACTTTGTATCGAGTGGTCATGGGTTTTGTGATTGGTCTGGTCCCAGCAGTTTTTTGTGGCTTCCTGATGGGGATGAACAAGACGATCCGTCTGATGTTTGACAGCATCCTTTCAGCAATCTATGTACTTCCAAAAATCGCAATTTTTCCCATCGTGATGCTGGTCTTTGCCGATCCCTTTGGAGATGCGCCGCGAATTGCCGTGGTTGCTCTTTCCGTCTTTTTCATGATGACCATTCACACGATGGGTGCAGTCCAGAATATTGAAGGAATTTATATTCTGGCAGGCCACAATTATGGAGCGCATGGACTGAAACTTTTCTTCAAGGTTATCCTGCCAGGTTCCTTGCCATCAATCTTTTCAGGGATGCGAGTTGCTCTTGGAATGGCTCTGATCGTGATCATTGCGGTTGAATTTCTCCGAGCCGAGAAGGGAGTTGGCTACCTGATCTACTACAACTGGGAAATCCTGGCGCCAGAGAAGATGTATGCTGGTTTGATCACAGTCATGCTGATCGGCATCCTGACTACCCTGGTCCTGAAACTGCTCCAGTATCTGGCTCTTCCCTGGAAACGCCACTCTCTCTTCAAATGACTTGTTCCTCCAATCTTCCCCAGAGAGGTTTCGATGGAATCCTATGACGTCATTGTTTGTGGGGGAGGTGCTGCAGGGATCGGTGCCGCCGTTGGAGCAGCCCAATCTGGAGCTCGGGTGGCCCTGCTGGAACGCTATGGCTTTTTGGGTGGAGCCGCTACCAATTCGCAGGTGTTGTCTTACTGTGGTTTCTATCAATGCGACGCACGGGGAGACCGTGCAATCGGGGGTGTTGGTTACCAGGTTCTGTTGGAACTGGCAAAGCTGGGGGAAAATATACAACCGCACCTCTCCGAATTAACTGGTAATCGCATCATCTTACTTGATCCTGAGAAGCTGAAATATGCTCTCGATCAAGTCGTACTTTCCCATCGAGTGGAACTCTTTCTACACACCACGCTTGTTGACGTGAAAAAGCAGGGGAGTCATCTTGAGGTGATTGACTTGGTAGGTCTTTTTCAGCAAAGATCACTCTCTGGAACGGCCTTTGTCGATGCCACCGGCAATGGCCAGCTTGCCAAATTTGTGGGCCTCCCTTGCATCCTAAATCAGCAGGAACAGCCCCTCCAGTCCATGTCACTTCCCATTCGACTGGGAGGCCTTGCCAAGTATCTGATTATTGATCGAGAGGCTATCAAAGTGGCTGTTGAGTTATACAATCGGCAGGCTGTTCATCCCATTCCGCGTCAGGATGGTGGAGTCTTCATGAGGGTTCCCAATTCCAATGACTGGCTCTGGATGATCGTCGATCTTGGACTGAATGATGTTCAGGAAGAGTTGGTCACAAAGGCAGAGTGGTTGGGACGCAAGATCGCCCATGACTTAGTGGAAGTTCTGCGTGCTGAAGTAGCCGGATTTGAGAACTGCCACATCGTGAATACAGGACCACAAATTGGCATTCGGCAAGCTTGGTGTCCTGAGGCTCAATACGCACTCAAACGAGAAGATTTGCAGATTGGTAGAAAGTTTGACTCCGGAATTGCCCGTGCCGCCTGGCCGATGGAAGATCACTCAAAGCCGGGAAAGCCATCTTATCATCCGATTGGGGGGGCAGGGTATGGTTTAATCCCCCTAGAGTCGCTTTCTACAAAGATTCCCCATCTCTGGTTGGCTGGCCGCACCATTGGCGCGGATGCTGCGGCTTATGGTTCCATTCGGGTAATGGGAACTTCCTTTGCCACCGGACAAGCTGCCGGTGTGGCTGCAGCGCTATTCGCTCAACAAGGTGAACCCCCTCAATCACACCAGGTGATTGCAGATCTTAAGGCTCAGTCTGCCTTGGTCTGAGATCAATTATCCGGTTTGGATGATTTGATGAACGGATAAATGCGGAACTGATCCTGAGTTCTGTCTTCTGCAACAAAGTCGGCAACCCGTTCCAAAGCCTTGGCAATCACCGAGTTGTCCGTTCCCTGTCGCAAGGCATCCTCAACGAACAGCCTAAGGTCTTTTTCAATGATGTGTGCCTCACAGCCAGAGTTGAATTTTCCGGAAGCCACAAACTTCGGAAAGGTCTGACTTGTCGCAAAACTCTGTCCAGAACTTGCGTTGATCACCGCCAGCATCGTTTCCATTTGTAATCCACCGGATTCCCCGTATGCCAGGGCCTCGCTGGTCGTCACATAAGAGGAAATGCAAAGTGCATTGTTGATCATTTTCATCTGCTGACCTTGTCCAGCTTCCTCTCCCACGACAAATACATTTGCCGAATAGCACTCGATCAATGGACGAGACTGATCAATTTGGTTCACAGGACCGGAGACCATACTCGTGAGAGTTCCTTCGACAGCTCTAAACCGTAGACCCGAAACGGGACTGTCCACATAGCCAAGACCTGCTTTGGTCAGCACTTGAGCATTCTTGGCAGCAGCGGCAGGACCAATGGTGCAGGTATCCACGATCGTACACACATCAGTCTGCAATTTCGCAATTTCTTGAACAACGAGTTGATTGACCTCCACGGTAGGTAGCGATAAAGCTACCACTTGGGCACGCTCCACCACCTCAGCATTGGATGCTGCAATCAAGGTGTTCTCGGGAGCTCTTTCTCTTGTTCCAGCAATATCATGAACCAGTAGGCGGTAGCCTTTACGAGCAATGTGTTGCGCCATGGGTTGCCCCATGTTTCCCAAACCGATAAAGCCTAATAGTTTGTCTTTCATCGAGATTACAATTCAAAAAGGGAATTTTTTAGTGCTCACAATCAATTGAGCCAGACAATCGCTGACACCAAGTGGTTGCTACTTAGAAAAGAATAGGTTCTAGCCGTGTGAAGTCCTACTCAAAAACTGAAAGAGTTGGGGTAGAACTGAACCTGCGTTGACAAAACCACCGATGTGATCACCTTCAACTGAAAAAAATTCCCAACCATGTTGCTTTGCTAACGATTTCCCTTTCTCAAAAATAATAGGTTCCTCCTGGCCTACCCACAAAAGTACTGGCAGGTTTAGACTTGCTACCGCTGTCTCCAACCCCTCAACTGCCTCCATCGTATCAAAGATGTTTCTGATGGCTGGCAAATGTTCCTTGGGAAACTGCTCGAGGAAATCGTCTCCAAATATTTCTTGGGCTTTATCAAAAGTAAGTTTGCCGACATCCTGCCTCGCCATCTCTTCTGCAGAACCTACTCCAGGGCAGTGTCCACCAAGCATCAAACTTTTCAGTCGATGTGGATAAAATTTTGCCACACAGCACCCTAATAAACCACCCATGGAATAACCAATAAAATGAGCTCTTTCGATTTTTTCGGCATCCATCACAGAAATAAAATCGAGAGCTAGTAGTCTACGATCATAGTTTGCAGCTTCCTCGGGTTTGGAACTTTCTCCATGTGAAAGACAATCAACAGATATGCATCGATAACCCTTGTTTACAAAGAATTCAATGTAAGTCATCCCCTTGTTAGCCTCTGGTGAATTCCAGTCCTCCTTCTTGCTTGTCAAACCATGTAGGAAGACTATTGTTTCATTTCCATTCAATCCATATTTTCTATAGGCAATTTGTTGATCACGATTTTCAGTAAAGTATGTTTTTGAGTCTATCATTTGACTATCTCCCGCTTTTAGAGTCTAGATTTAGAAAAAGCATCCATGGTTCTGCAACAGCTGGCAGCTGATTTAATTCCTTTTTCGACATCCTTCTTTGACAGTCATTAAAAACATTCAGGAAATCATTCCTCTGACGATCCAGGGAGAGGGATTCCATGCAGGAAGAAGTTGTTCATTTATTCGACTCTTCGGTTGTCCGGTTGGTTGCTGGTTTTGCGATACAGGCTATGCACCAAGAGACCGTGAGGATTTGAACAAACTCACTCGAGAGTCAATAGACTATGAATCCCTGCGAGAACAATTGCAAAGTCGCTATGTCGTCATCAGTGGGGGAGAACCACTCTATCATCAGGACTTTGAGGAATTGCTTGAGAGATTGGTGGGAGACGACTTTGAAGTGGCGGTTGAAACGAGTGGGGCGAAGGCCTTCCCTTTTGAGAAGTTTCCCCAGGTTTGGGTAACGTTCAGCCCAAAATTGCATGCCACAGAATATCCGAAAGATCTGCTGAGTCCAACTTTCTGGTCACATTCTCAGGAAATCAAGGTGGTGATCAGTCGGGCTAATGATTTGGAAGCTTACGAACAATTACTAGATCAAGCTGCCCAACATGGAATTCCGATCTATCTGCAACCGGAATGGTCTAAAAAAGGAGAAGCTACCCCCCTGATTCTAAAAGTTCTTCGGCATAAGCCAGATTGGAAAATTTCTGTGCAACTCCACAAGTATCTCCAGTTGCCCTGAATCACCTCTTTCATTCGTTTGGTTCAATCTCAGCTTTATCGCTAGCTGTCAGAATTACTGCAGTGGTTGGATGTTCAGTTGATCCCCGAATAATTCGACTCCGAAAGCTTGAGCTGTATCTGGGAAGCAATTCTCAACCTTTTCAGTTGCGGCCTTGTTCAATTCGTTCACCAGAGCACCAATCGGATCTCGATGTGAAACCGCTATGAGTGTCCTTCCAACATGTTTCTTTCGGATCTCTTCAAACCAATTCATCATCCGGCTCAGTACCATCGTTGGCGACTCGATGCCATATTTCTCAGAGGAATTACTGAAATAATCTACGGGTAGTTCGGTGAAATGCTCTCCCTGAAAACTTCCCACATCTGTCTCTGTGATCCTCGGTTCCAGTTCGATAGTTGACGGGACTATGGAAGAGATGATTTCAGCACTCTGGCGAGTCCGATCCATTGGTGAAGCAAAAATCAGCTCAAATGGCCCATTCTCCTGCAGCTTTTCAGCTGTGTTTTTGATGTCCTGGCAACCTTTGTCACTGAGAAAGTAACCAGGGATTTTGCCATAGATGATTTGCTTTGGGTTGAAAACCTCTCCATGTCGGACAAGGAACAATTTCATCGATTTTGCCTTTGGTTTTTTTAAAAAGAATAGGTGTTTTACTGAGTTGAGATTTGACACGTGAAGGGTACCTGTTTGCTCAAACAGAGTCTGGACAAAGATCATCAAGTTCGAATCAGCTTCGTTCAGGGTAGGCCTTGGCAAAGGCTGATAAATTTACAAAATCTTCATCGATTCGGCAGAGTTGTGGGAGAGAAATGTCCTTCTAATCTAAATCGTTGGTGGAAGCAAAGGACTGAGATATATGTTCTTTCCGCATATTGAGGTTATTTGCTGAGAATCTTCTTTTTTTGATTCATCGGGAAGAAGGAATTTACATCCGTTTTTCGTATTGCTTCAAGCGTTGTGAAAAACCAGAACTGTGCCCACAGGCAGGTCCATGAGAATGAGTGACTACTGCTCCGTTGGTCTGGTGCTGAGACTTGGGCAAGCGCTTACGTAGTTCCTGACGACTCTCAAGCCCGGGTAGCTTGGTGCCAAAATCAGAAACTACCCGTTGAAGTGCTGGTTGTCCACAATTTGGGCAATTTTGTGGATTGGGCTCATGGCTTTTTTGCAGCACCTCGCATTTCTCTCCACAGCCTGCACATGCATATTCATAAAGGGGCATCTGGATCCTTGATGGAAGGTTTCACAATTGACGTGTCCACTTTAGAGTTCAATTCATCAAGTTGTGCTCTTAGGTCTTGGTGATTTTTTTGGCGATTGTAGTTGCGTTCTGAATCTTTTACTTTCTCTCTCTAACTAGTGAAGGGGAGAGCTGCGTCCTCCTTGCCCATGAATTCTCCTTGAAAACTCAGGATGGCTTATGATGCATTGGTCTGCCTGCTTCCCTGTGCTCATTTTGGCTGGAACCGGCTGGTGGACCTGGCAGGCCTATCTTAGTGATCCACCCTGGTATGCTTATCCAATGGCTGCTGGGATTGTTTTGCGCTGTCTAATTTGGTTCTGGCAGTGTCGCAAGCAATCCCTCCCACAAATCAAACGGTTGCAGTTGCCGAATCAGGAATTAAGGCGTTGATTGGCCCAAGCTTTGGCTTCTTCCAAATTAACGATGGCTCCGTCCAACTGTAGCACAAAGGCTTCTTCAAGGACTTTCCCCATTTGGGGACCCGGTCGCATGCCTAGCTGGAGAAGGTGCCGACCCTTTAAAAAGGGTTTGGGTTTCTCATCACGAACATCAAGCTGAGACGCCTGATTCAGAAGCCATTGTTTGGCTGGAAACTCTCGGCGTAATGCATCTTCAGTAGTCCTACCAAAATGATCAGCTTCCGCTACCCGTAGTAATTCTGGAATAGATATGCGTAGAGCCAGCCTCCGAATCGCACCGGGCGTGACCTTTTCACGGTCGTTGTAGAGCATAGATGGGCGGAGATGTTCCCTCACTAAAACCGTCACTTTTTCTATCAGAGAAGCTTCATCTGTTAACCTTCTCAAAAATTTTTCGGTGGGCTGCATTCCCAGAAAATCGTGTGCAGGACTGCGCCAGTGCCCGTCTTTCCAGATCGTTGTCTCAGGCTTACCGAAGTCATGACATAGAGCTCCAAACATCAAAACGAGGTCGGCTTTTTCCTCACCAACACGCAGTCTTGAGGCCTCATCCACTACCATCAGCGTGTGGGACCAGACACACCCTTCAGGATGCCAGGTCGGATCTTGCGGCACATCAATCAGGGCTTCCAACTCTGGAAAGAAACGTAAGGCTTTGGTCTGCCGAAGGATTTCCAGCCCAATAGACGGCCGTTCTGGACGAAGCAGTAGTTTCTTGAACTCACCCAGCAACCTCTCACGGGACAATTCATTCAAATCCAGAGTCTTGCATAGTTCAATAGTCTCTGGGGCCAACTGAAAATTCAGACGAGCTGCGAACTGGGCTCCTCGTAGCACCCGCAAGGGGTCCTCAGCAAATGCGGGCCCAACATGGCGGAGAATACCCTTCTTCAAATCTTCCTGACCGAGATGTGGATCTAACCATAGCTGTTGAATGGGGTCGAAGCCGATGCTGTTGACGGTAAAATCCCTGCGAGCCGAAGCCTCTTCAAATGTCATTTGGGGATCAGCATTGACCAAAAAACCCTTGTGCCCTTTACCGGTCTTACTTTCACGTCTGGGAAGGCTTACATCATACTCGGCATGTTGGGTGATCAGCTTCAGCACTCCAAAGCTTTTGCCAACTCGAAGTACCTTACCGAATTGGGACAACACTCCCTCAAGTTCATTCGCTTCGAGACGGTAGACTTCCAAATCCAAATCTTTAGGAAGCAGTTGTCCCAGCAAATAGTCCCTCACGCTCCCTCCGACAAGGATCGGTTGTCCACCTTGTTGATGAATGGCGTTGGCTAGTTTCGTAAGTTCAGCTGATAATTGCATGAATTCAGTTCAGCAGACGCATCAATTTTAGGAAAGCACTGTTATAGCTTAAAGAATGTAGCTAGGCTAGAGTGAGGATGCAAGCAAGGGAGGTTAAAGCAAAAAAAGCGCAGCAGATTCTCAAGAGAATTTATTGCGCTTTTTGCGAGGTCGTCAGTCGAAATACGCCACTCAGCTGGCTTTTGGCATCGCGGAGACCACAGTATTCTCAAAGTTGCTGACGGCTTCGTCGGTCATCGCTTTCATTTGGGAAGAAGCGGTGCGCATTGCGGAGTAGCTCATATCCAGCATTTGTGTCTGAGCTACTTGCATTGGTTGTACGAAAGAATTCCATCCTTCTAGGCCGTCTACAGCTTTGTAACTCAAAGCAATGAATTGCTTCTGGGAATCTTCCATCAGCGCAACATTCTTCATGCCTTGATCGTACATGTTATTGCAAACTTCTTTCACAACGTTGTTGAATTCAGCAAACATAATTTTTCCTTGGTAGAGAAGTTTATAGGAAAGAGTTCTTAATGAAATAAAAATTTTAACGCCTAACTCCCTCAATTGCAACTAAAATTGCAAAAAATGATTAGAAATTTATCGGAGGTACTACTAGATGGTAATTAAAGAGGTCCGACTCATTCTTGGGGACCAGTTGAACGAGGGGCATAGTTGGTTTGAAAAGGTGAGCCCAGAAGTTTTGTACTTGATGATGGAGGTACGTTCCGAAACCGATTACGTCTCGCATCATATTCAGAAAGTGATTGCTTTTTTTGCAGCGATGCGAGCGTTTGCTGCTCTTCTTTCAGCAAAGGGACACCGGATTTTGTATCTTAAACTAGATGATCCAAGAAACCAGCAGTCCTTTGGTGAAAACCTTAAGTGGGCTCTGGAGGAGAACCCTGAGGCGACCTGGGCTTATCAGTCACCTGATGAGTATCGTCTGGATCAAATGTTTCTGAAGTTGAGTAGTCAAGCAGGGGTATCCTCAATAATGGTGGATACCGAGCATTTTCTCTGTGATCGAGAAGCGGTTAAGGATTTCTTTGTCGGCAAAAAGCAGTACTTGCTGGAGTCTTTCTATCGTCACTTGCGTAAGCAAACAGGGCTCTTGATGCAGGGCTCAAAACCATCAGGTGGCAAGTGGAATTTTGATGCAGAGAATCGGCAAAAATATGATGGACAAGTCCCTATTCCACCAAGAGTGGCGTTGGCAAACCAGGTTGATGAACTTTTGGAGATGGTCCGTAATGCAGGTGTACAAACGATCGGTTCGATTCACAACAATCAACTTGAGTGGCCTATTGATCGGGCACAGAGTCTCAAATTACTCGAGCACTTCTGCAAATTTGGACTGCCTCATTTTGGAAGTTATCAGGATGCAATGACCGAGGAAGACCCTTTCCTTTTTCACTCGAGGCTTTCATTTGCTCTGAACTTGAAGATTCTGCACCCAAGGGAAGTGCTGGATAGAGTGATTCAAGAATGGGAGGACCGTCCAGATCAAATCAGCTTGGCCCAGGTAGAGGGCTTTGTTCGGCAAATCCTTGGCTGGCGTGAATATATCCGAGGAATCTACTGGGCAGAGATGCCGGCTTATTCGGAGAGTAATGCCCTTGGACACAAACTCCCCCTACCATCCTGGTTCTGGAATGCGAAAACCAGAATGCGCTGCTTGTCACATGCTATAGAGCAATCTCTTGAGTATGCATATGCTCATCATATTCAACGATTGATGGTTACGGGTAATTTTGCGTTGTTGGCTGGAATTGATCCAGCTGAGGTCGATCAGTGGTATTTGGGAATTTATATCGATGCAATCGAGTGGGTTGAGTTGCCCAATACGCGTGGGATGAGTCAATTTGCCGATGGAGGATTGCTGGCAACGAAACCGTATGTGTCTTCTGCCAACTATCTCAAGAAAATGGGACACTATTGCGAGCAGTGTCCATACGATGCGAAATCCAGACACGGCATGTTGGCTTGCCCCTTCAATAGTCTATATTGGGACTTCCATGACCGACATCGTGAAAAGCTGAGTCGAAATCCACGCATCGGCATGGTCTATCGGACTTGGGACAAAATGGACTCAGACGAGCAAGTAGCTATCCGTGAGAGAGCTGTTTGGCTAAAGGAACACCTTGAAGAACTATGATCGCAGGATTTTAGAGTAACGAAGCAATGGCAAAGCCACCGGTGATCGTTCCAATTGTGCTACCAAGATTTGCAAAAACGACTACCAAGAGTACACGAGTGATCTTGTTACGCCAAAAACCCTTGAATTCCTGAACATCTGTCATCAAGTCTTCAAAATCTCGAACCTGTGGTCGTCGGATGAGAACTTCCACTAGGCCAGCGACCCAACCAGCAGCTACAGCAGGATTCAGAGAAGTAAACGGGGCTGCGATGAAGGCAGAACCGATGGTCAGGGGGTGGGCAAGTGCTAATGCGGAACCAAGAGCAGCGAGACTGCCATTGATCCAGAACCAGCGTTCTATCATTTCCCAACTGACGCTGGTATCCGCCATGGTAAAGCCGTAGACGATCAAGCCGATAATCAATGCCGGAATTCCCCACTTGAGAATTGTTCCGAGTGATCCGGGAGGAGGTACTCGTTCCAACTCATTGAGATCATGCTCTTTGCCAAGTTCACGCTTGATTCCGGGTACGTGTCCAGCTCCAACTACCGCGACGATCTTGGGCCTGTCGGTTTGTCTGATTTTTTCAGCAAGATACTGGTCACGCTCATCAATCAAGGTCTCCTTCATCTCTGGAGCTTGAGAAGCCAAAGTTTCGAGGGCATCTGTCAAAACGTCACTTTGTTTCATACGTTCAATGTCTTCTTGCTGAATGGGATCGTCGACAAACATGCTGCCCATCAACTGACCACTGAGTTTCCACTTTCGCCAAAATGAGAGTCTCCGCCATGTGCGTTGCAGTGTCACTCGGACATCTCGATCCGCTAACACAATTTTTGCTTCTAGATCTTCGGCAACACGGGCAGCTTCAAGCATTTCAGAACCGGGCTCTACGCCTAATTGAGCACCAAGGCGTCGCTGGAATGCAGACATCAGGAGATTTGCCAACAATAGCATGGCTTTGCCTTGGCGAATGACCTTGAAGAGATCCATTTCCTTCCAGCGATCTCCATAGCGGAGTGCTTCGTAACGGGCAGCACAAAGTTCAATGCACACCGCATCAGGTTGCTCTTGTTCAATGACCCGACTGACTTCTTCAACACTTTCTCGTGAGATGTGGGCGGTTCCAACCAGCACGATCCGTTTCCCTTCGTGCTCGATCTCATGTACATTGGCCGAATATTCCATGCTCAGCGTCCTAGGCAAGAGTTAAGAAAAATTACTTAAATTAGCCCAAGCTTTCTACATTTCCAATTTATTTGATAGGATTTTAACAGAAGAAAAACAAATGTTTCTCCCTTTCCTGCCATTGATTCTTGCTTCGTTAGGGTTGTCATTGCTGGTATTGCCGATGCTACCCGAAGAAGCCTTGATCCCTCTCGGACCAGTCGAGACCTTGATCTTGCTCCTGATCAGCAGTCTTTTGCTTGGGCAGTGGCAGTCTCAATCCAACCGAATTTGGATTCAAGCGATCCCAAGATGGGCCGTTGCTGGACTTTGGGCTGGCTTGAGTTGGGCCACACGGTTGCCTATTGGATTGGCTACTTACTGGGAAAGTATGAGGATGGATCAAGCCACAGTCGTTTTCCTCTTGGTATTGGTCTATTGGATTGCCGATAGCCTTGCGGCTCACCCCTGGAGGATAGATGGTCACAAGTGGTTGAAGACGATCCAGACGCTACGCCTGCAACTTCCTTTGATTTTGATTACAGGCTTGCACTTAGGGCTCACTCTTCTGCTCGACAAGACTACTCTTGATGAAGCAGTCGGCAACCAAGTGCTGGTTGAGTTAGGATTGAGTGTGTTGATTTTGTTGGGAACAGCGCCATGGTTTGTGGTGCTGAGTTGGGGAATACAACCTGTGCCCTCAGAAGTTAGAGATGAGATCACCACTGAACTGAAAGCTAACCGAACTTCCGTTCAAGGTGTATTTTGTTGGCCCGGACACATCACTCAGACAGCGACCGCTGGAGTGATTGGAATTCTTCCATGGGCTCGCTTTCTGCTGGTCAGTCCGCAACTACTGGCCCATTTGAATTCACAGGAATTACGTGCAGTCGTAGCTCATGAAGCAGGACATCTCCGACGCTGGCATCTATTTTTCTATGCACTTGCTTTCCTTGGTTTTGTAGAATTGCTTTTTCTGATTCTGGTTGGGGTGGAGTTTACCCAGTGGATCACAGGCTTTACACCGCCGGACTGGCTACAGGGATTTTTGTTGTTAGGGTTGCTAGCTTTATTTCTTAGGGGAGGAATAGGATTTTTGAGCAGAAATTTTGAGCGACAAGCTGATTGTAATGCCTTTATGAGATGTGGTTGGGAGCCTTTTGCCACTGCTCTGACTAAAGTTGGCTACCTTAACCGAATTGCCCTGCATCAAGACAACTGGCATCATTATGGGATTCAGCAGCGATTGGAATTTCTAAAACTCTGTGAAGAACAACCTGAGAGAGTTGCAAAGCACGACCAAAGAGTGAGAACGATCCAAGGTAGCTGTCTGTTACTCTTTGGTTTGTTACTCTCTGCGAGCGTTTATAGTACCTCCCAGCACGCTGAAGAGAGCCTGATTTTTTGGCGATTGGAAAACATCGTTTCGGAAACAACGCCAGCAGATGTAGGGTTGTTGATTCAGGCGGCGAATACATTCTATGAAAGGTCAGAGTTTGAACGTGCTGAAGAACTCTATCGACAAGCTTTGGTCTGGGAACCTGAAAACCCAAGGGCGCTCAACAACTTGGCTTGGCTACTAACACAGCATTTTGCCGAGCAGCCTCTCAAAGTTCGGGAGAGTGTAGCACTTGCAGAGCGTGCAGTGGCATTGCAGCCAGCTGCCTATATTTTGGATACCCTTGCAGAAAGTTACGCTCTTCAGGGACGTTGGCAAGAAGCAGCAGATACAGCCAAAACTGCCCTAGAACGAGCCGAATCTGACATCCGTAACGTGGATCACATGGGCCTCCGCTACTACCAAGACCGTGTGGAACATTTCCAGCACAATCACCTCTGAGTTTTTTTCTCGGCAAATCCCTCCTGCCATCGGGATTTTTCCCAATATTTCAGCCAACTGACTCACTAGAGAACAGACCTTGCGTTGGGTGCAAAGAATTCTTTGGGTGGTCTTCATCCTGAACCTGCTTGGACTGGCTGGGCTTACTGTTCTCTATTTTGGTGGACCTGGTTGGTTACAGGAGCAGTTGCCAAAAGCACTAGAGAAGCAGTTAGGACGTCCAGTCCAGCTCACACAGGTGCGAGTGGAGCCGCTTTCCCTCAAGTTGATACTGCAGGGGTTGGAAATCCGTGAGGCTGATAGTTCAGAAACTTTTGTTTCCCTCGACGAAATTGGGATTGATCTGAGTTGGAATAGCTTCTGGCAATGGGCTGTTGTTGTTGAAGAGGTTGAGCTGATCTCTCCCTACCTCAATGTCTCTCATCTTGGGGAACAGCGCCTCAATTTCTCCGACCTGATTGAGCAAATTGCAGCTCCTGAAACAGATCGAACTTCTTCCGTTCAAGAGGAAGCTAAGTTCCCTTTTGAAATTAGGACAATCGCAGTACGGCAAGGAAAATTGCGGTTTCAGGACGTGCCCCACGTGCAAACCTACAATATTTCTGGACTGAATTTTCGCCTCCCAGCAATCTCGTCATTTCATCTTCAACCAGCCCGCGCATCTGGCCCAGCAACTCTAGTTGCACAGCTAGGGGAGACTAGCCTGAGGATAGTTGCGCAGGAATTCACTATTGTTCCCTCAGAGACCGTTCGTCTCGACGTTCAACTGAAGAATCTTTACCTGCCGGATTTTCAGCAGTATCTCCCTA
Source organism: Deltaproteobacteria bacterium (assembly GCA_002683655.1). Lineage (GTDB taxonomy): Bacteria > SAR324 > SAR324 > SAR324 > NAC60-12 > JCVI-SCAAA005. Next base: position 38,407 of record NYTS01000021.1, on the reverse strand, counting down.
AAGAGTGGACGCTTCAGCTTCAAGATGGGTTGGTTGACGCAGATCTCAAGTTAGGATTTCAGGCTGTACCTTTTAAGCAGTTTGCACTCAGCGGAACTGTGCAAATCCAAAGGCTCAGTATTCAGAACAGTCTTCCTGGTGAGGCTTCTAACCGGTTGCTAGAAATCAGCCATCTTCAGGTTCCAATTCCTAAGATTCAGGTATTGCCTAGCCTTCAGATAGCTTTAGGGCAGGTCGAATTGCATGAATTCGAAGCCTGGTTAACACGAACGGAGAATGGAGCTTTCTTCTGGGACCAGATTCTTCAAACAACATCTGGGAATAGGGGTGATGAAAATCCAGGTGTGGAACAATTGTCAGTGGAGTTAGGAGGAGTCCGTATCTCAAAAGGGAAGCTTCATTTCATCGATGAAAAGAGCCAGCCAGCAAAGCCTCAAGAATGGCAGTTGGATCAATTTTCAGTCGGTGAACTGACGCTGCCTGTTTCATCCAGAAAAACGTCTCTCAGTCTGAAGTTAGCTCGGGAAGGTGGTCCTAGTATTTCGTTTGGGGGGTCTTTCAATCCAAGCACTCTCCGTAGTCAGGGACGGTTGGATTTAAGGGAATTTGAACTTGCTGAACTCACACCATTTCTTGAAGGGGTAACACCGGTTGAAGTGAAAGGAAGTTTAGATCTGAAAACAGATTTTGAGTGGGATCCTGCGTTCCAATTTCCCAGACTGAAGAAGACCACACTGAAGTTGGAAGATTTTCAGTTGGATCAAGGTCAAGAAACATGGCTACAGCTTGCTAGCCTGGATTTAAACAGTGACGAATTGAATCTGCCCGCAAAACAAGTTTCGATAAACTCTCTCTTCTTGAAACAACCACAATTTCTATTATCTCTTGATGAGGACTGGACCACTAATTGGAATGAACTGGTTCCCTCACTAGTTCCAAAGAATCCAAAGGAAAGTGATCAGAAAACAGAATGGCAAGTTCAATTCAATCGATTTCAGGTTGACAGCGGGGCTCTGAACCTGATTCATCAGCGAGTGAATAGGGAAGAAATCAAAAAACTGCTGCGAATTCCTGTGCTGGAGATGAACGATTTTAGTTGGCCACTAGCTGGAGAAAGTCGAACAAGGCTCAAATTGACGACTCTTGAGCAGGAAGAGTTTTCACTGGATGGTATTGCAAGCTGGGGTGATCAAACTTGGAGAGGTGCACTCAAGGCGAATCTAAAATTACTGCCTTGGGAAACTTACTTTCGTGATCAACTACCTTGGAAACTCAACTCTGGTCGCATGAACACAGCTTTGCAATTGCAACTCAATTGGAGTCCTTTCCGGTTGCGAGCGGAAGGCGGTAAGCTTCATCTTTGGGATCTCGAGCTTGTTGAAGCGCAAGAATCCTTACCAGACCTCAAATTTGCAGAGCTTTCTATGAGTGGAGCAGTTGTCGAGTGGCCGAGGCAATGGTTTGAGTTCGAGTCTCTGAATCTCCATCAATTATCTCTCAAACAAGCAAACTCTTCTCTTCCTGATCTGACCTTGGGGGGGTTGGCCAGTGGAGGTCTGTCTTTAACAGTTGAGGACCAGCGTCTAAATCTGGGAGCACTTCAATTTCAAAATTTGAAAATTCCTGGGGATTCCTTGAAATCACCAAGTCTGGATCTAGAACAGTTGACAGCTCTGGGACTAGATTTGTCATGGAGCAAGCACCAGGCGAAGTTGGCGAAACTGGATCTACAGCAGTTTCAGGTGACTCCTACAGATGCAATACAACCAGAACTCTGGCTACCTAAAGCAGTGGCTGTGGAATGGGATCTAGATTGGTTCAAAAAGGAACTTCTTCTCGAAAGCGTTTCAGTAGATAAAGGCTTGATTGAACTAGCCTTGTTACCTGATCGTCGATTCAATTGGGAACGATGGCTACCAACTTTAGCCAAACAAGATGGAAGAACTGAATCTAGTGATGATACTCCATGGAAAGTGGAACTTGCCAAACTAGAGGCAACCCTAGATCGCTTGAGTTGGCAAGATCTAGAGACTCCAACGCCACCGTTGGTGATTAGCAACGGATCCCTGCAGTTCAAAAACCTGAATACTGATCGGCAGTGGATCGAGAATTTTACTCTACAGGGAAAGCTAGATGAAACCGGACAGGGGTCTGTTACCGGTTCCATTCGCTTTGACAAAGATCTGAGTCTCGATGTTGATCTAGTAGATTTTGATCTACTAACCTGGCAACCCTACTGGATTGAATATGCACCACTGAAAGCTGATCAAGCTCTCGGCACCCTTCAGGGGCGATTTTACTACAAATTTGATCTTGTAGGTGAGTGGCTACGTTTTGACGGTCTTGCTCGTATTCGAGATGCAAGGTTGATTGACAAGAGAACTGGTCAAATCATGGGCCAATGGGATGTGCTTGAAACCGAGAATGGACTGCTAGAGTTCGATCCCTTTGTCTTGGATCTAGGATCGATGCTATTGGCAGATTTTGAATTGCCAATCCGTAGGCAAACTGATGGGGGGTTGGAATGGATGACACTCTTTGAGAGTGAGGAGGATGAGGAAGATTCTAATCTGGAGCCAGGCCCTGTTTTCCTGAAAAAACTATCTCTGGAGAGAGGAAATCTGAGCTGGGATGATGCAAGTAATGCCAAGCCGGTACTAATCACGCTGCAAAACCTCAAAGGCGATATTCAAAACATTCTTGGCTTAAATGTTCCTTTGGAACTGGATTTAAAAGGGCTTTGGGAAGGAGTCGCTCCGCTCGAAGCGAAACTTGCTCTTGATTGGCAAAGGGATTCCTGGAGCATCAATGGCAAGCTGTATTCACAAGATTTCGATCTTCTTTGGGTTAATCCATATGCAGAGCGCTATCTCGGCTATCGTTTTGACCGAGGAAGTGTGGAATTATCTGTTGATTACAAAACGGCTGGAGAAGAAATTGATGTTGAGAACAATCTCCTCATTCAAAGACTAGTGCTAGGCCCTGAAACTCCTGGACCAGACACACTGGATCTCCCAGTGGAGTTAGCAGTCGGATTACTTCGAGACCCGCAAGGTACCATCGATCTTTCCTTACCTGTTAGCGGAAACCTCGAAGATCCAGAGTTCGGGCTCTGGGACGCTACACTGACCGTTTTTGTTACTCTGATCAGTAAGGCTGTTACCGCCCCATTCACGCTAATTGCCGATGCTATTTTTGATGGAGATTTGGACGAGAACACCCAGATCATCCGTTTCCGACCAGGAAGTCTGGAGATCCCAGCTGCAGAAAAAACAAAACTGGATCAATTGAGAGATGTGTTGAAGGAACGACCCCAGCTGAAAATGGAACTGGTGACGCTCTTACGTCGTGAAACAGAGATCGCTGCCTTACGAGAGCAGGAACTAGATCGACAAATTCGCAGTGAGAAAATTGCAGAGCTAATTCGTTTGAATAACGAAGATTCGATCTCAGTAAATATGATTCTTACTTCAGATGAGCAGCAAAACTACTTGAACCAAATGTTTCAACGAATCTACGGTAGCCCTGAGGGTCTCAGTGAAGAAGAGGTTCGGTTGAAGCTACTGGATAAGATTCCTATCGAGGATCTGGACTTGGAAGAGCTAGCAGAACAGCGGGCTTACAACATTCGTAATCTGTTGCTTGAGGAAGGATTGCTGGCAGCCGGGCAGATCAAGTTGAACCCAGTTTTCGAGACAACCACATCACGCTTTCAATCCAGTAGAGTGGAGTTGAGATTCTCCCGTTGAAAACAAAATTACTGCGATTAGGTTTCCAGGTAGAGGCGTTGAGTATATTGCTGCAGTTGGTTAGCACTGTTGGGAATGGGCTGATCCCATAGACGAAGTACTCTGCGGGCGAGACGGATCATATCCTGGCCAGCGTTGCTAGTAGAAGCAAAAGACATCAAAGATTTACCCTGCCTCAGTGAATTAAGCACAGCAAGATCTTCCGGGATATAGCCAATAAATTCTACAGTCAAATCCAGCTGGTGACTGAGGTGTTTTTCCAACTCGGGAATGATAGTCAGATCATCTGGCCCTAATCCACGGTTGAAGACCAATCGAGGTCTGAATTGATGCCAGCTGCTCAAAACTTTCTCTGCAATCTCGGGATCCAAGGAACTCAGCAAGGTTTGTGGCAAACTAGGTTGGTTGCTTTTCAATTCTAGTGGAGAGGTATAAAGAGTCTGTAGCTTGCGGTGGATTGAACGATCTTGTGGTAGGGCATGTTCAATCACCCGGAAAGCCAGATTCTTCAGGAAGTTCATCAAGTTTTGAAGCGAAGTGATTTCTGGAGTGGTGACCAGCAAGCCCTTGTGTGCAATTCGAAAGAAATCCAAAGTACTAAACGAACTGCCTGCTCCTAGATCCAGAATTACATATTCTGCAGGGAGTGCTCGAATCTGTTGCACCAACCGTCGCTGCTGAGCCACGTTCAATTGTGCAAGGAAGGGATTCCCTTCATCTCCAGCTAGCAAATGAAGATTTCGGTATGGAGTACGAGCCAGATATGATTCTAGTGGGGCTTGGTCCGTTGAGCGTAAGAAACGTGCCAGGCCAGGGGGCGTACCTCCGCTAAGTCCGAGGCAACTGTGAAGATTGGCTGCACCAAGATCCAAGTCAATTCCAATTGTCTTGTGACCCAGTCTTGCCAGCACAATAGCCAGGTTTGCAGCAATCAGGCTTTTGCCCACACCTCCCTTGCCCCCCGCAATCGGAATAATTGTGGCGGTTTTCTGATTGGCTGGAGTTGCGTTCATATGACCTGTTTGATAGATGGTTTCTCGGAAATCAACTTTATATCATTGCAGCAATCAGCAACTTTTTCCAGAGAACAGGGATTGTGAAATTAATCATCCCGATTGCTAGTGGCAAAGGTGGGGTCGGCAAGAGCCTAATCACAGCAAATCTCAGTTTTTCCCTTGCAAAATTGGGTCATCAAGTAATCATTACTGACTAAGACTTTAGTGGAGCAAACCTTTATAACTATTTGGGGCTGAAAAATAACAACCTGGGGTTGGAGGGATTTTTACAAGATCGTTCCGACCAATTGACAAACCTACTGGTACCGACCTTTCATCCAAATTTGTAGTTTCTTCCTAGAGAGGGGGCTACTCCCTTTATGGCCGATCTGAATGTAATGGCTCGGCGCCGATTTCTTGTAGAACTATATCAACTTCCCGCTGAAATCATCATTTTTGGATCTCATCGCTGGCTGTAACGCGTTGACCCTAGATTTTTCTATGCTTCTCAAAGCAGACTGCTGATCACAAGACCAGAACCTCCATCTGTGATGAATCTACTGGAATTTCTAAGCAGTCTATTGATCGCCGGTTGCTGCATTACCTTTCCAAAGATCATGATTTGCTTAATCAGATAGGTAAATTTCTGTTCCAACCAATCAATTCTGTACCTGTAGTCACGATGAGGGAAGTCCTCCCACTAGCTCAGCCTATCATCCTGAAATTGCAAAACTACTTCACCAAGATGGGGAAGCACGTTAAATTCGTGTAGTTTTCAACCAAGATCAGCAGCAAGAGGGCCTGGGTTTTTGGGTGCAAGTGCAGGCGTTGGCCAGGGATCAACTTTCCTGTCCATTGTAAAGTTGGGCACAGTTTCCAAAAGATCCTTCAGTATCCGCAGCACTTGAGGCTCAAATCCCTCTGATTCAGCAAGGTGTTTCTATACAATTGCTATGTTCTCTCCAACATCTTGCGAAAAGAATTCAGAGCAATTGGTTAGGCAATGCCTCCAAAATCAGTATCTCAACCAACCGTCAAGATCATTGAAATGCCCTCATTCTGAACTCTCAACTAGTACTAAACTTTTGCAAAAAACTATCATTATTAGCAAAAAAACAGGTCGACTTGGTAACCGCCTTCAACTTTATGCACACTTGCTTGCTTTTGCGCTAGAGAAAGACTTGAGATTACTGAATCCAGCTTTCGCCGAATATTCGTTGTTTTTTCAAGGGACTGCTGATCAGAGATGGGGGAAATTTCCCAAAGATCAAGATACTGTTTCTCCCTCTGAAACTTCAAGAGAGTGGATTTATTGGTCAAACCGCGCAGCTTATAAATTAGCCAAGCCCTTAGCGATCTCAAATAATGCAGGGATAAGAGTGGCAAAAGCACAAAGTTCTAAGTTTATTCAAACTGATTCACTTTGGAATGACTTTATTCAAGAATCTTGGAATATCTTGTTCACGCAGGGACTTCATTTCTATTCACCAGGAGAATGGTTCCTACGGCATGGTGATACGATCCGCAGCTTTTTGGCACCATTGAATTGTTATCAGGAAAAAGCGATACAGTTTGTTACACAAATAAAATTACAAACAGATGTTCTTGTTGGAGTTCACCTGAGACAGACTGATTATCAAGAATTCGTAGGAGGTCGTTTCTTTTATTCTCTGAACCAATATTTGATGAAAATGCTGGAAATAAGGAGACTTCACCATCCCAGAAGTTGCACTTTCTTGATTTGCTCTGATGTGTCGTGGCAAGAAGGCCTAAAGCAAGACCTAAAATGTTTTTCAGGTCCAAGAACAGTAATCGGCGATCTAATTGCTTTATCTAAGTGTGACCTGATACTAGGTCCACCTAGTACTTTTAGTGGATGGGCTGCTTGGTACGGTAAAGTTCCCATTCATTTTCTTGAAAATCCAACCATTTCCCTCGCACTGGATTCCTTCGAAATTCTGCCCTACCCCCACGGGGCCTTTCGGGAAGAATACGCATCTCTAGGCTAGTGAGTGACCAGCCACTGCCGAAATTGATCTGTTGTCTTCGATATATCAAAATCTGCTTCTGCCCGATTCCTTGCGTTTTCCTGAAGTGCTTCATATTCAAGTGCTGTCATTGTGTTGATCTCCTCAAGAATCTTTTGCACAGATTCAGGGTTTTCGAGATCAATAAATCGACCGTAGTTTTCCTGGTTCAATTCTCTGAAGCTTCCTTGCCTGACTGTGATTGTAGGTGTTCCTGTGGCTAGTGCTTCAAGCAAAGAAAATCCGTAAAACTCATTCTGAGATGTGAAAAACAGGAAGTGCGCTTGTTCAAGCATCAGATTAGGCTCATTGGTAAACCCCGGGAAAAGTATCCTTGTAGTGAGTTGGTGGGGGACCATTTGCTGAAGTTGCTGCAGATACTTCTGACCCTTCGTGTCATGATCATGAGGTTTCCCAAAAATCTTGATGACGAACCGCTCTTGCAAGTTAGGGTTCATTTGAAAAGCGTTGATGACTGCCCCAACAAGTTCACGAATCCTTTTTGCTGGTTCGATTCTTGACAGCGAGACCAGTGTCAAGGGTGAATTCCAAGATTTTTTTTGGACTTTTCTAGCTAAAGGTACTCCAAAATACTGGAAATGGTGACACCTCTCAGGAATAGGTAACCATTCTTTGGACTGACCATGGGTCAATCTAGTAGGAAAAATACAATTAAATTTTTGATAAAGATAATGATGATAGATGTCATGCTTATGACCAAAACCATGCATGAAAATTCGAATGTGGTTTTTAGGCCATTTAAGCAAACCCTCCAGCCAGGCGGCATGCATCGTACTGCCTGTATAATGAATTACTGCGTCAGGGGATTGTTCTCTAAGAATTTGCCAAAGGTCCAAATGGTTCCCAGACCGTAGGTCTACAGTTGAATTTTGGAGTAGCTCAATACTGTCTGCAATCCCATTCCGCTGGCTGAAAAAAATCGTGTTTTTGCAACTTTGCTTTTGCAACTCACCGGCGAAGAGAACTACAAATTTTTCCAACCCCCCCCAATTTCGAGTATGCAACCAGTGAAGAATTTTCATAATAGTAACACTGGATTGTCATGCGCCATCAACTGTTTTGCAATCGCTTCTTGTACTGTTACTAAAGGAGTGTTCAAACACTCCAGCTGGCAATTTGGGTAATCACACTGAGTCTTGCAACCGGGATTAAATTCGAAACTTAAATGTTTGTTTTGGTTAGGTGGAGTCCAATTCATGGCCAATGGCCTTCCAAAAATTGCTACAGTTGGAATGTCCGCAGCCACCGCAAAATGCCTTGGCCCATTATCATTACCAATGTGCAGGATCACTTGTTCAAAAAGAGCCCGGGTCTGTGCTAGGTTTGGTGGATCATAATCTGGAAGAGCCTCGTAGCGCATCTGTCTTCGCACCTTATCCACAAACTCTTGCTCACCAGGTCCGTAGACGAACAGGATTCTTACTTCATACTGTTCAATCAGCCAATCTGCAAGTTGGGCGAAGTTTTCCAATGGCCATCGCTTGTAAGGTTGGCGAGATACCGGGGAGATGGAAATGACTCTATCATCTGGCTGCACTCCTAATTGTTCCAGCAAACCTATCACAAAAACTCTCTCCTCCGCGCTAATTGGAAATTCGGGTAAGAGATCTTTTGTATCGATTGTCAATCCCAAAGCTTCCAGCAGTTGGAGTTTATGGGAAGTTGCGTAGCCGACTTCATTCCGGAGAGGAACAGCATGAGTGTAGTGCCAAGATCTTCCTCGAAAATCAAAGCCAACCCTCTTGGGAGCCCCACTAAGTCTACTGATGAAGGCACTTCTGGGATTACCAAAGAAGTCGAATACACAGTCAAAACGTATTTGACGCAGTTGTTTTAGGAAGTTAAAACTCTCTCCCCAAGTCATTTTCTTTGGCAGTAACCAGACCTCGCTCAAGTGCGGATTGTATTGTAAAAGTTGTTCAGACGGGGTTTCAGTCAGAAAGGTGATTTCAGCATCAGGCAAGGCTTGGTGAAGCTGACGGATTGCCGGGGTGGTCATCAGCACATCCCCTAATCGGCGGAGTTGGATCAGTAAAATTTTGCGAAATCCAGTCACTATTCCATGTGGTTTGAAGGTCGGGGTAGAAACCTGTATGCTTTGGGTCCGCTTTGGCTTGGTTAACTTCCTTTCAAATCAACAAAAATCTTGCGTTGGGAGTAGCCCTGACTTAGCGTTTGCAACTCAATTTTCCTCGGATCAAGTCCCCCATAGCTTGCTCATAAGTTCAGATGCCATCGCCTCCATCCCCTTCTCAATTGGAACTTACCCGGCTTCCCCAACATGTTGGCATTATCATGGATGGCAACGGGCGTTGGGCCCAGCAGCGATTGGTTCCTAGATTCCAAGGACATCGCAATGCAGTTCGTGCAGTGCGGGCCGTTGTTGAAACAGCAGCGGAACTTGGATTGCAGGTCCTCACTCTTTATGCCTTCTCCACAGAAAATTGGGTTCGCCCTCGCCAAGAGATCAATGTACTAATGGAGTTGCTTCACGAATATTTGCAGAAGGAACTCGGAACGATGCTAGAAAATAATGTAAGTATGCGGATCTCAGGGGATACCTCACGCCTTCCAGAATTTCTTCACAAACCGCTAGAAAACGCTTTGAATTTGACTGAGAGCAATACTGGCCTAACGCTGAATCTTGCTCTCAACTACGGTGGACGAGCGGAACTAGTCAGAGCGATGCAGCAAATGGCCCGAAAAATTGAATGTGGAGAACTTCACGCTGGAGAAATTAATGAGGAGGCCATCAATCAGCATTTATACACTTCTGGTCTGCCCAATCCGGATCTGATCATTCGCACAAGCGGAGAACAAAGGCTATCAAATTTTCTCATCTGGCAGGCAGCCTACGCAGAGTTTTACTATACTGAAGTTCTCTGGCCTGATTTTACGAAAGAAGATTTTCACAAAGCCTTGCAAGCCTACCAACAGCGTCACCGTAGGATGGGTGACATCACACCTGTCTCTGCCTAACATTTCCTATTTGAAATTAAAACCGCATGTCTGAAGTGAGCCCAACCACTTGGTGGTCTTCCAACCTAACGCAGAGATTGCTCAGTGGTATGGTGATGGTGTTAGTGGCAATCCTGTCGCTGGCCTATGGTACCACCCAATGGGTTGGTCTGCTGGTTTTGGTGGTCGTCATACTTGGAATGCAGGAATATCGAGCTATGCTCTCCCAACAGAAAGTACACCTGAATCGGCGAGGCTGGCTATACTCTGCTTTTTTACTAAGTATCAGCCCACTCTTGGGAGGAATCGGTGCTCTGAATGCTATGCTGATCTTGGTTGCAGGTGGCTGGATTCTGCATGAGATGGTTTTTTCCCGCAAGCAGCAATTAGAGGAACTGTATTCTTTGGGGTGGGCTTTATTTGGATTGTTTTGGGTTGGTTGGAGCTTTCCACACATGACACTGATTAAGGACCTCCCCCATGGAGAATTGAATCTATGTCTGTTACTTGTTGTGATTGTACTCACGGATAGTCTCGCTTATTTTGGTGGACGCAAATTTGGCAAAACTCCGCTTGCTCCTGGGATCAGTCCGAAAAAGACCCGTGAAGGGAGCTTATGTGGGACAGTTGGGAGTATGCTGGTTGGCTCGGTGATTGCCGTGAATTGGCTAGAATTTTCCTGGCCAATGGCCTTGTTGCTAACTTTTATCATCTCGGTGTTGGGTCAGGTCGGAGATTTGGTTGAATCGAAAATGAAGCGCCTCTGTGGCGTCAAGGACTCTGGAAAAGTACTGCCTGGACATGGTGGTATCCTAGATCGGTTGGATAGTTTTCTGCTCACGACCCCCTTCTTTTACTACTGGATGCTGCTTNTCNCATGAATCCNAAATNCATTGCNCTACTNGGNTCTACAGGTTCCATNGGGGGCAGTACTCTNAGNCTCGTTAGGCAGTTCCCCGATCGTTTNAAGATTCACTCACTNAGNTGTCGNCGNTCAATCGANANGCTNNTTGATCAGATNANAGANTTTGCACCGAAGCANGTNGTCGTAGANGCTTCGGANCAGGTCANTCAACTTAGAGAACTGTTNNNTGANTCTGAATTGNAAATTCTTTCTGGAGANCAAGGAAATTGTNANNTGGTNCAACANCCTGANGTNGATTTGGTGGTCACNGGNATTGTNGGNAGTGCNGGATTATCNCCCTGCCTNAANGCTTTGGAATNNGGNAAAGANNTGGTATTNGGTAATAANGAGTCCTTGGTNCTCGCNGGGGAGTTGTTCATGCNGGNTGCCCATCGAAGTGGGAGCNNNATNNTACCNATGGATAGTGANCACAATGCGATTTATCNNTCNNTNGTNGGTCATCGNCGTGAAGANGTNGTTTCANTGATTCTNACCGCNTCTGGAGGTCCTTTTCGNGATNTGCCNCTGGNGGATTTNTCAGCAATTACNAAGGAAGCNGCNCTANAACATCCCANNTGGGAGATGGGNAACAAGATNACTATNGATTCNGCGACNATGATGAACAANGGTCTTGAAGTGATNGAAGCNCNCTGGCTTTTNGGAATTCCNNTNGAAAANATTGAAGTGGTNATTCATCGTGAAAGNATTGTTCACTCNCTGGTNGAATATGTTGANGGTTCCNTGATTGCTCAACTTGGACAACCAGATATGCGNATNCCCTTGGCCTACTGCCTNGGTTATCCGGAACGNCTGCCTTTNAANTTACCAAGANTGAACNTNTGNGAANTTGGTTCTTTGCATTTTGAAAATCCTGATCCAGTCCGTTACCCTTGTNTCNCNTTGGCNTTNGCNGCTTTGCGACAGGGTGGNGNGGCGCCNGCAGTTTTGAATGGAGGAAATGAGGCNGTTGTGGAAGCTTTTTTAGATGAAGAGTTGCACTTCAACCACATCGCAAGTTATCTTCAAAGGCTGATGTCGCTTCTTGAGTGCTGGCGACAGAAACCGGAATGTCCAAATTATCTCCAACACATCAACTCGGTGGATGATGCCCTGGCTGCGGATCGCTGGGGTCGATCTCAACTCCGCCACTTGCTGGAAACAACTTCATGATCACTACGGTTCTTTCCTTCATTGTTGTTCTGGGTTTTCTGATCTTTATTCATGAACTCGGGCATTACCTTGCGGCTCGGCACGTCAATGTTCGTGTCGAAACTTTTTCGATTGGCTTTCCACCCAAGATGACAGGTTTTCGTAGGGGCAATACGGATTACCAGATCTGTTGGATTCCACTTGGAGGGTACGTCCGATTGTTTGGACAAAATGTCATGGACGAAGATCCCAACGATCCTGAAAACTACGCTTCGAAGACAGTCTGGCAACGCTTCTACATTCTAGTTGCAGGCCCTGCGATGAACCTTGTCTTTGCTTTCATCTTCATGCCGCTCGTGTATCTGGTGGGTGTTGATGCTCCGGCATACCTGTCGGCCCCTCCAGTGGTTCAACAAGTTAAGTTAGAAAGCTTCGCAGCCTCGGTTGGTCTGCAAGCCGGAGATGAGGTAATNGCCGTCAATGGCCGAGAGGTTCGTAATTGGCGAGGACTTCAATCCGAATGGGGAACGCTGACACCTGCAGATTCACTTTCCCTGACTGTGCTGCGCAGCGGCAGAGAGGTTGAAGTTCAGAGCACAATGCGTGAGGTGCAGAATTATGGGGAAGTAGGTTGGGTACCTCACATTCCTGCAGTCATAGGCGTCATTAGCTCAGGTTCCGCTGCCGATGAAGCAGGTCTGGAAATCGGGGACCGCATCATGCGCCTGGGAGGTGAAGATGTGGGAGACTGGTCGGACATTTCTCGTTTGGTTCAGCAAAGCCAACCTTCAGCCCCAGCCAATCCAATTCCCATGACAGTGGAACTGGTCCGTAATGGACAAACCAAGCTGCTGGAACTGACTCCTCAATACGAGCCAGAGGTTGGCCGTTATCTGTTGGGCTTGCAGGTGGGTACAGAGCGTGAAACCTATGCTCTTGGAGAGGCTATTGGGTTGGGCGCGGAGCGCGTCCTCTTCATGACTCAAACGACCTTCAATTTTCTTGGTCAGATGCTTAGTGGTCAGGGATCAACAGACGATTTAGGTGGGCCAATCCGGATTGGCATGTTTATTGGTGACGCTGTACGTAGCGGCGTGGGAGAATTGTTCTTCCTAATTGCCGTAATCAGTTTGCAGTTGGGAATCTTCAATTTACTACCGATCCCTGCGTTGGATGGGGGCCATATCTTCTTTCTGCTTGTCGAGAAAATCAAGGGAGGACCCCTGAGTGCAGCGACCCGAGAACGAACACAGATGTTGGGATTTTCGGTATTGTTGTTGTTGATGGTTTTCGTGACGTACCACGACATTTTGTCGATCGCCACATAATTCCATGGAGGTCATTTTCCGGCATGCATGCCAGCACGTGACGAACTTTGCTTGGTACATATCCTGCTGACTAGCTCTATGGGTGCTACCTGGAACACCCACTAATACAATGAGGAGTCCGTATGAGTAGTTTGGGATTGAGTAGTGATACCTCTGGGGTATTGCACACTACCAAATTCATAGAAGACGTGCCGATGATCATGTCCGTGGAAATCGGACGCAACGACATGCTCATCAGAGATATCCTGGCTCTGAAAAAGGGTTCAGTGATCGAATTTATGAAGGTTGTTGGTGAACCTATGGATGTGGTTGTCAACGAGAGACTAATGGCGCGTGGTGAAGTCGTGGTTGTGAACGAACGTTACGGAATTCGTATCTCCGAGGTAACGCGTCCCGATGAAAAAATTGGCGACAAACGCGAATAAACCCCGTCTTGTCTGACCGTCCTTTGCTGCAGATGCAGCATCTCTCTCATTCCTTTCCGGAAAAACGCGGTCTGCTTCAGCAGACCGCCAGTTCCTCCCCAGTACTACAAGATATCAATTTAGTAATTCAGCCTCAGGAAATCGTTGGTCTTGTTGGTGAATCAGGCTGTGGAAAATCGACATTAGCGCGCTTGTTGTTGCGGATCTACGAGCCAACCAGTGGGCAGATACAGTTTGCTGGTGAAGACATTCACAAATTCAAGGCCCGTGAGTACTACGGTCGTGTACAGATGATTTTTCAGGATCCATTNTCCTCACTGAATCCGAAACTAAAAATCGGTTTTCTTCTTCGAGAAATGTGGAACCTACATCAACCAGAATCTGCGACGGCTGCGAAACTCAACAAGCTTCTTGATGAAGTTGGGTTACCAGCCAATGCACTGGATAAGTATGCGCATGAATTCAGTGGGGGACAGCGACAAAGAATCGCCATTGCCCGAGCGCTTGCTGCTAGTCCAGAAATGTTGGTTGCTGATGAACCTGTCTCTGCGCTTGATGTTTCCATTCAGGCTCAAATTCTGAAGCTNCTTCAGCAACTTCGCAAAGAACGGAACCTCACACTGCTTTTCATTTCTCATGATNTGGCTGTGGTTGACCAACTCTGTGACCGCATTCTGGTGCTGTATCGTGGAAGATTGATGGAAGAATTGCCAAAACAACAGTTAGATCAAGCACGACACCCCTACACAAGATTATTGCTGGACAGCCTACCATCTTACACAAAAAGAGAGACAGGGTTGCCAATTGCGCCTGTCGAAGCAGAAGACGCGCCTATTCCGGGCTGTCCATTCGTCCATCGTTGTTCAGAATCGCAGGGTATCTGTTCCCAAAAGATGCCCCAATGGAGTAGCCTTAGCCAAGGGCATCGGGTCGCGTGCCATGCAGTGAAGTCATCATGAAAGATCGAAAGCCTCTATCGTTGAACACTGCACAGATTCTAACTCTATTGTGCTTACTCTGTGGCAGCTTGTTCGGTTGTTATTCTGCAGTTATGGACTATGACCTGGGATGGACGACAAGAAGAGTGTCTGGGCAGGCCGAAGATGTAGTGTCTGGGAAACTTGTTGGAGGCGGTTTCATCATCGTCAAGGAGTTTTATGGCAACTTTGCTGGAAACGAGACTAGCGAGTCGGGCAACTTCATTCCTCGCGCAAGATTGCTCCATTCCCTGAAAGCAGACGGTAGCTTCGAGATAGATTTTGACTGGCGAGCCTCGCAATTTGAGCTGAACTTTGTTGAGCAAGGGTACGAGGTTCACCGATTCCGCTTCCAACGGCAACTTGGGGTGGGCAACCTTCATTATGTCGCCAAAATGATGCCCTCCTCCAACTGGGCCGATGAGTTAGTACTAGGCGTCACGCCGCTGGTCCAGAATTTATTGTTAGAACCAGGTTATCGTTTACCAGAACCCGACCAACTCTTCTTAGGAGAGTGGTTAGCTAAGCAACGGCAGGAGAACTTCGGAACGGAGTGATCGAAAAACGGTCCTGGTAGATCTTGGCTGCAACTCGATGTACTAGGGAATGACGCCAAGCTAGTTCCTCATGATCCTTGCTGTAGCCACCTCCGATCACACACCCGACCGGCACTCCCACATTCAGGCAACACTCCATCACATACTTATCGCGAGCTTGGAGTCCCTCCCATGTCAGATTCAACTTCCCCAAGGGATCATCCTTGAAGGGATCTATTCCCGCATTATAAATCACTAAATCAGGCTCGGTGCGCTCTAACAATTCAGGTAAGTTTGCTCTTAGAATACGCAGATAGCTGTCATCATCCAGATTCTCAGGAAGAGGGACATCCAGATCACTGTGCTGTTTGCGGAATGGGAAATTGGACTGGCAATGCATCGAAAAAGTAAACACTGCCACCTCATCCTGATGAATGAAGGCAGTCCCGTCACCTTGGTGAACATCCAGATCCACGATCAGGATCTGCTGAACCAAGCTTTCTTGGAGCAGCATTCGGGCTGCAACAGAGGCATCATTGAAGATGCAGAAGCCAGAACCAAAATCTGGAAACGCATGGTGCGTTCCACCCCCAAGATTACAGGCTAAGCCATGTCTCAAAGCCAATCTTAGAGTCAAGAGGGTGCCTCCAACAGCCGTAATGGTTCTACGGGCTAATCCCTCTGTCCAAGGTAGCCCGATTCGCCTGGCAGCAGATTTGTCCAAACGGTTTTCCAAAAATTGCTGGATGTAATCCAATGTGTGCACTGCTTTCAGCTGATCNACCGTCNCAACCTCAGGCTGNTGAAATTCCACAGGTCCCAGGTTCTTATCTTCAGAGAGAATTTTGTAAAGCCGCCGAAACTTGGACATTGGGAAACGGTGTCCTTCATCCCACTCAGGGACATCGTAGTCAGGATGGTATACTAAAGGTAGAGAGGAGGGCATGAGATCTTTTGGAGGAATTTATTATATTTAAATTTTAAAGTACTTTGAAAAAAAAGCAGAAAAAGAACTTAATTCAATTTATTTTAGGACTCAATTACTTTGAACTAATTACAATCTTTCTCTGAAAGAATTCATAAATTCAGTNAAATTTTCAAATCTTTTCATATTTTTATTAATTAAATTTCAGTACTTTATATTTTTTTATCTTAAAAAATTAATTTTTATTATTTACATTATTTCTTTTATAAGACATTATTGTTACATACATTATTTCATTTATCCAAAATCAATTGACTCCAAGAGGAACAACATGAAACCAGCCAAAAGAAAAAATACAAATTGGAAACAATCATTAGCAACTCTCTTTCTGCTGGCAGGAACAATCACCCTGACTGCTTGTGGTGGTGGAGGCGGTGGTGGGGGGGGGTTCTTCTTCTTCTCCTTCTACAGTTTCAACTCCAGCTCNGGCCCCTGATTCAACACCTAGTGCGGATCAAGATCCCAAAGGTGAAATTGTAGAGCCAACTCCAACAGTTGAAGCTCCTTCTAATACAAACACTAGCTTCGCTCGTGTCAATACTGAGGTGCTCCAAACCAAATGTATGATGTGCCATATGGATGGCGGCTTGGCAGGTGGCACTTCGCTAACATATGCTAACCCATCCTCAAGCACACACGAAGTTATCAACTACAACGTAGTGATGAACTACTTTGATGCCGCTGACGGTAACAAAGAAAAGTATCTGCAGAAGGCACAAAGTGGCGCTGTTCACGGTGGTGGTGCTGTCATTAACTCCTCATCCAATGAATACAAGCTATTGAATGATTGGATCAACTCACTAGAAGAGGAGGACGAAGTAACACAAGCGCCTGCTACAACGCCCACAGCACGGGGGTTTTTTGAAGATGTCCAATTAGCTTCTCCAGAGCAAACACTGCGGAGAGCGGCGCTTGTATTTGCCCGTAGGCTACCTGCTGACTCAGAGCTTGCTGCTATACACAAAGGTGGCGAGTCAGCTCTGCCGGGCTTGTTGCGTAGTTTGATGACAGGCGATGGCTTTGATATGTTTGTTGCTANCGGNACTGATGAGGTGCTGCTAATCACAGCATTCCAAAAAGCTCAAATTGAGAACGGAGGATTACATATTCTCGCTCAGAATAACAATACTATGTTATATCCAGAGGCAGCTCAAATGCGCTGGGACTGGGCTAAGAAGTTTGGCAGCCGTCCTCATAAAGAGGATCANTGTAATATACATGATTGGGACTTTGAACAATATGGAACTAATTCTTTAGTCCTACAGCCATTAGAGCTATTCAAATATGTCATTAACAATGACAGAAGCTATAAAGAAATACTTACAGAAGATTACACAATGGTGAATAATGTGCTGAATAAGATTTACCGCTCAAATGTTAGTAGGCTTCAGCCATACAATTTAGACATATTTGATAACTGTGAGACATTGAATGCTGATACGTCAATGTATCAGTTCACAGCTGGCAAAGACAACGGGCGTATATTTTACAACAACGATGATCCTAGAATTCACAACGTAGAGCATTTTTGTATTCCTCAAGAAGGTGGTAACAGTATATGTTATGATAGGTACACCGAGGACATTCCTTTTGTAAAGGTACCACACGCAGGTATATTGACTATGCCAGCATTCCTACAACGGTACCCTTCAACTGAAACTAATCGCAATCGTGCTCGCACTCGTTGGACATACAAGTTCTTTTTGGATGTAGATATTGAGAAGTCAGCGACACGAACAACTGATCCTGTAGCACTTGCTGACACAAACAATCCTACTATGAATAATAAGAATTGTACTGTATGTCATCAGCGTATGGATCCAGTAGCTGGTACTTTCCAAATGTTTACTAATGACGGACATTATATTCCAAACGGCGACAATACTATGCCTTGGAGTTATAAAGGAGATTTCAACAGCGGATTCCAACACGGTGATACATGGTATCGTGATATAAGAACACCAGGCTTTGAAGGTATGTATGCCAACGAAGGCTTTGACTCACTGCCATGGTTAGGTAGAGCAATTGCTGCTGATCCACGCTTTCCTAAAGCTACTGTAGCATTTTGGTGGAAGGCTGTAATGGGCACAACACCTGTTATGGCTCCTATGGAAATGAGTGACACTGACTATTATAATCAGTTGGCTCTTTTCAACGCTCAAGACAAAGCTATGAGCGAGCTTGGTGCAGAATTCATGCGTAGTGGCTTCAATGCTAAAGAATTGTTTGTTGCAATGGCAATGAGCCAGTGGTTCCGTTCAGCTACTACAGACTCTAATGCTATGGTAACTAATGTAAATGTTGGCGCTCGTAGGCTGCTGTCAGTAGAAGAGCTTGAGGCAAAGATTGAAGAAGTAGTTGGTATGGAGTTTGGTGGTTGGGATAGCACGGGTCAGCTACATCAAAGAAAAAGTTACTCACATCTAATCAAAGATCTAGAGTTGCTGGCGGCGGTGGCGATATGGTTACTGTTAAAGACAGAGCCGAGAAATCAACTACACTAATTGCTAACACTGCTGAGATGGCTGCGATGTGTATTATGTGTGGTGCTGTCATCCGGGACTTTGATACTAACGGTGTAATGTTCCATGGTATTGATAAAAATACTACAGATCCAACAAAGCTAAAAAATAAGATTGGTGAGCTATATGATCGATTCCTTGGTGAGAATTTTACTACTACTAGCCTGGATGTCGTTGATACATATGCTTTGCTGACTGCCTCTGCTAAAGAGCGTAAAGATGCTGGCAAATACTGGGCTGTTGGAGATACTCATTGCCCATAGGAAGAAGCTAGAGGCTGGGAGAAATATGACGCAACTGATAAGCAAGGGATGATGTATGCTTGGACAGATGTTGTAGCATTTCTGATGATGGACTATAAATTTATTCACGAGTGAAATCAAATTAATAATTAACGATTTTTTACGGGATAAAAAAATGAAAAGACGATCATTCTTAACAGAGATATTTGCCACTGCTGCTGTTACTGCTATAGCTCCAACCTCACTTGTGTATGCCGCTCCTAGAGCATACAATGGTGAGACACTACTTACTATTGCTGCTCGTGGTGGCTGGGATGTCACTCCATATTGTAATCCCAAAGAGAATGTGAAGGGTGAAAAGAAAATCAACTATTGGGCAAACAACGATAATATCCAGCGAGTTGGTGGTATTTCATATGCACCCACTGGGAACAACGAGTGGTTCTTTGGCAAGTATGCTAATCGTATGTTAGTAATCAACGGCATTGACGCTCAGACTAACTCACACGATACTGGCATTGTTCATAGCTGGACTGGTAGAAACACACTAGGTGCTCCATCTATTACTGCTTTATTTGCTGCTGCCAAAGCTCCAAACTTACCCATGTCATATGTAGGAGCAGGTGGTTTCAACCCTACAGCAGGATTAGTTCCGTTGAGTCGTATCAATAATACGGAGCAATTACAAGCACTTGCCGATCCTAATTCAGTTTCATGGAATCGCGATAGTAGCATCAGGTCATTCAATTCAATGTCTCGAATTAGGGCACTTCGCCAAAAGCGATTGGATCGTATGATGGCACGAACTGATTTGATGGGGCGTGATAGGACTAACCTAGAAGCATTCAATAAGGCAGTAGAAGGACAGGCATTACTGAAAACTGTTGCTGATAAGATTGTGAATCCATCATGGGATAATTCACTTCGTTCTAGGATGGATGTTGCTTTGACAACATTCCAAACTGGTGTTGCTTCTGCTGCTGATACAGAAGCCACTCATGACTTTGATACTCACGGTAATCATGACGGGCGCCATCATGGAGCACTGTCAAATTTGAACAATGACATTGATTACCTTTGGACTAAGGCTGAGGAGCTAGGTATTGCCAATAGACTGACAGTTGTTATTAGTTCAGACTTTGGTAGGACTCCACACTACAACGATGACAATGGCAAGGATCATTGGCCCATCGGGGCTATGATTGTTATGCGTAAAAATGCCAGCTGGACTAATAGGACTGTTGGGCTTACTGACAGCGGACATAATGCCATGCGTGTAAATCTACGCTCGCTACAAGCTGATAATAACAACGGTAGTATTATATACCCAAAGCATACACACAAAGCTCTACAGGGTATGCTGGGCATTGAGTCCTATGCTCAGTCAGTAGGTTGGGGAATCAATACTGATAGCTTCAACTTCTTTGCTTGATCCATCGGATGAACTGGCACTGTGAGCAGGTGCCAGTTGCTGTAGACTTTATTCAGGTGAACCGCTGATGGCCCAATCCTTGAGGTAGGTGATTTCTCGATCAGTGAGTGGGGTTGCGTATTCCAGTGGCATTTTTCGGATGCCTCCTAATTTCTGCTCCAAGATTCCAGCATTGATCCAAACTTCTAAGGAGTCTCCTCTGCGAATCATCCCAACGCTCTCAAAGTATCTCAGATCCATCGTTGAGGGTGTTCCGTGAGGAGTATAGCTGGCAGCAGGAACTTGGTGACAACTTGCGCACTTCAGTTCAACTAACTTGCCAATCCCATTTCTCCAAGTAGGGGTTCCTTCGATGACAATTTCTGTTGGTGGTTCATCACCGAGAGTATCCGCTTCAGAACAAGCCAACAGTAGAAATGAACAACAAATCAGCAGAAATCCAAGAATCTTGAACATATGGTCCTTAGCGCATTAAGGTCACGGCGAAAGACCAGTGACGTACGATTTGATCTGTGGAATGCTGGGTGAAGTTCAGACGAAGATCTGGACGAACCAGATACCCGATCCCCCCATAGAAGTAAGTATAGTCCGCAGAAGGTTCCTCAAGCATCACCCCATCTTCCTCAATCGAAAGCTTGTTTTGAACGCTGGAATGCCTCAAGCCTCCTGAGAATAACCAGTCCTCCCACTGAAGCCCCAAACTAGCATCGACACCTTGCTGTTGAACTTCAAAAACATCTTCCGCGTCAGTCATTGTGATGGGACCATGAATCACAGAACGCGCAAGGTAAGATCTTGCTGCTAGAGCCCAGTTTTCGGCAAACAACCACTGGCACCCAAGCTCTCCAGCTAAAAAGGCGTAACGATACTCCATCACCTCGATAGGAACTTGTAGCCCAACTCCAACCTGATAGCTTTGATCAAAAAATTGACGATAGCGAAATCTTGGCAGAATGGGTGGACCTTCGACAGGCTCTTGCTTGTTCCCGATACGATTATTGACTTCAGGTCGATGCAGCAATTCCACTTCCCATTCCTGTCCTTTGCCACAACAGCCATGGGCGGACGCTGAGAGCGGAAATCAAGTAGGTGGGCGTAGATCAATTGTAGTCGTTCTGATTGTTCTTGGGCTGTTACAGCTGCAACAGGCGTTGCAGAGAGAAATCCACTAACACCCAGTAAGGTCACAGCATTCGGATCAACATAGAACTCCTAAATATCCGAATGAACAAAAAAATTGTTGATGGAAGGGAAGGAATAGAGCAAAAGGAGGGAAAAAGCCAGCAGAGAACTGACCTTTTGCGAGAAGGTTAGAGACCTTGGCCAGTGACACAGTTCTTCATGCAGGCCACATTCTGAACATCAGGGCGTGGATCGGGACCGTAGAAGCCTGTACTATTAGGCATTTCGATCTCCATGATCGATTCACTGTTCAACTCAAATTCCTCATCTACCAAATCGTTGAGGTAGAAAACGTAGGCCGTAATAGCGTAGGTTTCCTCGTCAGAAAGCGTTTGTGGGTTGTAGAAAGGCATTGCCCGACGGATGTAGCTGAAGACAGACGTTGCGTAAGGCCAGTAACTACCAACCGTTTTTACAGGTTCCATACTTGCGAGTGATTCTTCACCACCCATCAGAACGGGCCATCGTCCAACAGCCTCTCCAAATTCTCCATGGCAGTAAGCGCATTTAGTTTGATAGAGTTTCTCTCCTTGGAGGACGGTTCCTTTAGCGTCTGGTAGGTTGCTACCATCTGGTCCGACGCTGATATCCCAACCAGCAATTTCCTTATCTGTGGCAATGCGCCCAAGCTTGTATTGCAGAGGCTCTGCAAGCAGAGGAGTGACCAGTAACAAGCTGCCTAGAAATCCTCCAATAAACTTAGCCGAGTTGAACATTCTTAATCCCCCCATTTGTGTCGATTTCCCAGGTGTAAATACTGTTCTTATGATAAATCGAGTTTACTCCACGAACCTTACGTAGCTGCACAAGCGTTGGTTGGACGTATCCAGTTTCATCTATCGCTCGGCTTTGCAACTGTGCTTTCTCACCGTTCCACTGCCAGGGGATTCGGAAGCGCGTCAGGCATTTGTTCATCACGGGTTCTTGTAACTTGGCAGCTCTCCAGTTGCGACCACCATCTACGGAAACATCCACCTGCTTGATCTTGCCACGGCCTGACCAAGCCAAACCGTTGATTTCGTGGAAGCCCTTATGGCTCAATTGTTGGCCTGCTGAGGGATAAGTGATGCAGGAGTTGGTTTCTTGTACAAAAGTAAATTGGCGGGCAGTACCGTCCTCCATCAGATCTGTATATTTCGAAGTCTCCTCACGAGTCATCCATGGAACTGTCCCAACCTTGAGTCGTCGAATCCACTTGATGTTCATGTTGCCCTCAAAACCTGGAACCAATAGCCGAACGGGATAGCCCTGCTCAGGACGAAGTCGCTCACCGTTTTGAGCCCAACAGATCATCGCATCGTCCATCATTTTTTCCATCGGAATGGAACGATCCATTGCTCCACCATCAGCACCCTCTGCAAGGACCCAAGTACCTTTTGGATCCACACCAACCTCATCCAGTAGAGTGGAGACCTTGACTCCGGTCCATTCACAGCAACTGACCATGCCATGGGTGAACTGAACGGACTCCATTTGTGCGTCCTTCCATTCCATGCCTCCGTTTGCAGGACATTCGATGAAATGAATGTGTGATTCACTTGGAAAGCGCATCAACTCCTCCATCGTGAACATCAAGGGGTACTTGACCATACCATGAATGATCAGTCGATGCTCGTTCGGATTGATACTGGGGACTCCCCCATGATGCCGCTCAAAGTGCAACCCGTTGGGAGTGATGATCCCGTGCAAGTCCTGCAAGGGTGTGAAGTTGATGGAAGACTGTGTCGAAGAGGTCAGCCAGCCTATATTGCGACGCACTACATGTGCCTCATGAGGTGAGGGACTTCCGTATGGGCTTTGAGTCACGCCTGGCCCAAGCATCTGTGACCAAATCGGTTTGTTAGGGGGCAGATTGGCTGGGTTCACCTCTGCTAGCACTTGAGTTGCACCTGCACTTGCTGCAGCTACAGCCCCACCGGCCGCGAGTGACTTTCGCAAGAAGCTACGACGATCCAAATCACTATTTGGTTCAGTAGAGAGCTCAGTTATTTTAGTTTTTGCCATTATTTCTCCTTGAGAAGATTTGCTCATGACAATGATTTGAGTGAATTTGCGATGTTAAATTTTTAAAGAACAATTCCAGGGTTGTTTTCAACACCCTTCAATTTAGGGAGATTGGGTTCCACATCTCGGATAACTTTCTTGTCACGCAAGTAATCTGAGACCACTTCCCAGATCTGCTTGCCTTCAAGAGGAGCAGCGACACTGGCCCAGCCTCCAACAGGATAGTTCTTGTTGGCGTCAAGAGGCTGACCATCCAGCTCCATTTCGGAGATGCGACTACCAATTCTTTGAGTTGGATCCAATGAGTAATTCAAGCCCCCAACGCGAACCATGTCACCACCTTGTTGGTAATAAGGATCCGTATTGAAAAGATTGTCGGCGACATCTTCGAGAATTGTTTTGATCTGCTCACCACTGAGTTCGTTACGGGTAACGGTTCCATAAGTTATGGCCGTCTGGGTCATCACCTCATCAAAAGTAATGGGTTGTCCTGGCAGGACAGAGACTCCCCAACGAAAACCCGGTGAGAAGGCAATTGGAGCATTCAACTCCTGCATCAAAGCATCACAAATTACTTGGTCAAACGTGCCGTTAAAATTACCCCGGCGATAAAGGGTAGCTTCTGTGACAGCCAGTTGCTCATTCAATTGCTGTTCGTAGGGTTCCCGAACCGACTGGATGTAGGCGGTCATTTCAGCATCTGCAGGCAATAGTTCTGAGAATACTGGTAAGAGCTTGTAGCGGAAGTCTTGGACCTTGCCATCCTGAACATCCAGATCCAGCACAGAGAGGAACTTGCTGTTCGAACCAGAGTTGATCACCATTGTGTGATCACCATCCGGGTTCTTGATATGAATTGGCTGGGGTACTCCATCATGAGTATGACCGCCCATGATCGCATCAATTCCTGAAACTCGGCTGGCCATCTTCAGATCGACATCCATCCCGTTGTGGGAGAGGACAATCACTACCTCGGCACCCTCATCACGAGCCTCATTGACTCTTTCCTGCATCTCCATGTCACGAATACCAAAGCTCCACTCTGGAATCATGTAGCGGGGATTGGCAATCGGAGTGTAGGGGAAGGCTTGACCAATAATCGCTATAGCATGGCCATTGATCTCTCTGATCACATAAGCAGGAAAGACTGGATCTTCAAAATCTGTATCGCGGACGTTCTGGGCCACGAACTCCAGACCTACATTGGCAAGGTCATTTTCGATTATCTCTTGCACCCGCTCTGCGCCATAGGTGAACTCCCAGTGGGCTGTCATCACATTGACTCCCAGTTTGATCTGGGCATCGACCATGTCCTGAGCGTTTGTCCAAAGTGAGGTCGCTGATCCTTGCCATGTGTCACCACCGTCTAATAACAATGCACCTGGGCGCTCAGCTCGGAGTTGATCGACGAGGGACTTCAAATGAGCGAATCCTCCAACACGACCATACTTTTCGGCAGCTTCTACAAAATTCAGATAACTAAATGCATAGGCTTCCGGTGAGTTGGCCGGAATGCCAAAATGCTTCAGCAAGTACTCACCCACCAAGTGAGGAGGATTGCCAAACATGTCAGCGATACCCAAGTTGATATGGGGTTCCCTGAAGTAAATCGGGTTCAACTGAGCGTGACAGTCTGTGTAATGCATCAGTGAAACATTACCAAACTTGGCAAAATCGTAGGGATTATTGGCGGAATGCTGGCTAGCTCGTAGAGTTCCGGGCACTAGACCCGCAACGGCTGCCGCTCCCATCACTTGCAGGAACTCTCTGCGGGAAAAGGACATCTGACCTCAAAAACTAATTTCGTGGAGTGGGTCTGCCAGGGAGGTCTGAAGCTCAGACTCCCTGGCTAGACTAGGTAGGTGTGTAGACCTTAAAAGCGGGGACCGGCTCCCCTTTGGTTGATGGCTTGAACATACCCGGCACGACCTTCGTGTTCAACCTGCATGATGATCTCACATGCATGCTCATAATCACCGGCTTTAACGGCTTTTTCAGCTTCATCCAAGGGCTTGGGCATGCTGGCTTTCCACCATTGACCATCAACAGTATCTGCTGCTTCGTGGGCTGCCACAGCGACTGCCTTGTGCAGAGGATATGTGTCTTGGTCACATTTGCCAAACTCAGCGGCCAGCAATGCACCTGGGATCACAAGGAGACCGCAAAGGCCTGAAACTAGTAAAAATTGCTTCATGTTTCTTTCTCCTTGATTACTTGCGGGCGCCAGGGCCATTGATTTCCATACCATTGTTCATATAGGCCATGAAGTATTCTAGATTACGATACTCAGGACCTTGGGCTTTAAATGACTTTGCCCGAACCTGCTGATTACAACCACCGTAGCGGCGATGCATGGTCCCCATTGCTCCCCACTTTGAACGGTATACTGGAAAGTGAGTGGTGTGACCAAGAGCGGGACTCAGCATGTCTGCGCGCACCCTATTACCAGAGTTGTACACATGGCAGTCCGCACAACTCATCGCCAGTTGACCACGCTTTGTGTAGTAAAACTCTTTGCCCATTTCATAGGCAACCAAAGCATCTCCATTGGGAATGCTAACCTGGATCGCCCGACCTCGGCCTTCGTAGGCCACATAAGCGCTGAGTGAGGCAATTTTCCCTTTTTTCCAGCCGAAGGGCTTCTCACCATTGGTGGATCTGCACTCATTTAAAGCCAACTCCAGTGTCATCACCTGCTTACGGGAATCATCCCAGTGAGGATACTTCGCACGGAGACCATCTTCTGGAGTCGTGTCAAAACAATCTTGGTAGGTTTTACCATTGGCAAATGGAGTGTTCCAGATGTCTGCACCTTCACCAAGTGCTAGCTCATAGGGAGGAAACTCCTCGATTGAGAGCCACTCATCGTAAGCCGCTTGATTGAGGGCATATGCACCATTCATGTAAGCACTCATTTCAACACCACTATGGCGATTCTTGAAGTAATCGACAAATGCAACACGATCGGTTTCTGGATCTGTTTTGGCAGAGACACTACTTACTGCAAACATCCCAATCAGCCCTAGGGAGGCTAGCCATTTCTTAATTTTCATGTGCTTCTCTCCTTGTCTGTGGATAAATTATTTGACCTTGCCCTTGCCGTCAAAGGTCTTTCCCTCATTATCGATCATAGCGATTTCAATGGTGTCTCCCTTTTTCCCGTCGTATTGAAAAGCCAGATAGGGGTTCTTAGAAACTGCTGGGCTCCACTGGGCTTCCATAATGACTTCACCATTTGCCTTAGCAGTGATCTGCTGAATAAAATGTTCTGGAATTTTATTTCCATTTTTGTCTTTACGCTGACCTGTTTCCATAGGGTGTTTAACAAGCGCTTTAACCGTAACGAGTCCGCCTTGCTCTTTAGCTCGCATTCGAATGGACATGTTTCCTCTTAAAGTAGATGAATAAGTGACTCAACCACCACAACCACCAATGGTGACCTTAATTTCTTTGGTTGCTTTCATAAGGTGTCCGTCTGCTTTGACAACAGCGTGGACGGCAGATGTTTTGCCCATCTTGATGCGAGTAGAGACATAAGGTCGCAATCCTTTGCCAACCTGATAGTGCGCAGCCAATGGATTTGGATTCTCATCAACCAAAAGAGAAATTGATTCTACGTTAGGCAAGTCGGCTTGGATTGTAATGGGAACGACTGCCCCATTCTCGGCAATATCCGGAGCCTTCATGAAAATTTTGTCAGAATCGATCATACTCTCTGAGCCGTGAACCTGATTCAGAGCTTCAGATGTAGTTTTTGAGCGGAAAGCCTGTTGATTCCAGGCAGCCCAAGCTCTTTTGGGTAAAGAAAGACCAGCTGAGACAGCCGCAGCAATGACTCCCGCAAAGCCAACTTTTCTTAAAAATTCCCTACGCTTCATCTTTCCTCCTTACAGTGAGTGAATGTAGTCAGTGACTAGGTCGATCTCTCTCTCGGAGAGAATACGGTGAGCCCCAAAAGGTGGCATGAATGCGTTGGGATTGCGGACTCTGGGATCCCAAATCTGGGCTCGCAAATCGTTCCAATCCGGATAACGCTGTTTCATCATCATCAGTGCGGGCGCTGTATTACCAGGCAATACGCCGTTATCCATCACATGGCAGGCTAGGCAGTTTCCCCCTCGCCGATTCCAAGCGATCTTCTTGCCAGCTACAATTCTCTCCTGGATTGACATTTCTTTAGCGCTCACTGTCTGACTGGTTGCTACTAGTCCCGCTAGCAGCAGCGCCATAATGCCCAGAGAGGCCAACTTCTTTCTCAACATGAATGCTCCTCTGTTTTCGGGTCTGGATACCTCAGATCATCAAAAAATTCTCAACCACGACCTTGATCAAGCTCATGATCCGTTGGAGAAAATCTGTATCCACTGCCGTTGATATGGATTCTGACAATTCGAACACAAATTTTATGGCATTTTGTCTAACATTTTGGTCTTATGATGTCTAATCTTTTTTCATTCATATTCAAATATTATGAAGTACTGAATGAATTTTTCTCTTCAATTGTGATTAAGTCTGACTAGAGGACAAATACAAAAAAGATTGTTAATTTTCGGAGGGTTAATGCTGATTATTTTGATCAGTGGAACCAACCAGAGCAGTGCTCGTATTCCAGAAATGCCAATAGCAACCGATTTGAAAGCATTTGTAGATGAGTTCCCGGATAGAGTTGTTGTTCTCTATTTCACAGCGGAATATTGCATGTATTGTCAGGTACTGGATCGTGAGGTGCTGGGTCCGGTTTTGCGTAGTGGAGACTACGAAGCGATTTCCCAATTTTTTCGTGTCAAGCATGACGCGCCAGAGACAAAACTGACTGATTTTGACGGAAAAAAAATCAGCAATGATGATTTGATTCAACGCTACCAAGTAGATGTAANTCCCACTATAATGTTTTTGGGGCCAGATGGTCTAGAAGTGGCCTCATCAATCGTGGGGTTCCTGACTGTTGATTTCTACGGGGCATATTTGGACCAAAGTCTTAAAGACGNCCGAANCCATCTCCTTTCGAAAACGAACTGAAAAATGCGAATCCTGCTTCTGTTGTTCCTTCTTTCATGGCCACTTTCGGCTACGGCTCAGTTCGATGATCCTGAAATTCCAGAAATTATCGTGAGAGTTCAGAGTGCGCTGGAGCCCAGCGATCCTCGACCAGGGGAACATGTTCGGATCGTAGTGACTACCCAGATTGAGAAGGGTTGGAAAATTTACTCGGTGGTTCCATCCAAGGAAGAATTCGCTCCCATTGCCTCCGCATTGGAATGGGATGCTGGGAATTGGGAGGCCTTNGGACCTTTTTACGAAACCAATCCAATTTCAGAACCCGATCCTGTATTGGGAATGGTCCTGAGTTACCACATGGGTGAGAGTAGCTTTTACCAGAATTTCAAAGTGCTAAGCACTGAAAGTAAGAATAGTGCTGGAGAAGGCCGCATCACCTTTCAGGCCTGTAGTGACCGAGTTTGTTTGCCACCTGATGAAGTAAAATTCTCTCTTCCTGCTGCAATCACTTCAGGTAATGTGCGCTCGGAATACTCTGTACCCAATTTCAGCGTCAATCCTAATATGGGTGGAGTTGGTAAGGTAGAGGAGTCAACCAGCCTACTAAGTTTTCTGGGTTTAGCAGTATTGGCAGGATTTTTTGCTTTGTTGACTCCCTGTGTTCTACCAATGATTCCAATCACCGTTTCCTTTTTTACAGCGCAAGCTCAACAATCTCGTGGTGCGTCACTTCGACTGGTCGCCACCTTTGCCCTAGGGTTGGTCGGAACCTACACCATCTTAGGCATGGGAATGTCACTGCTGTTTGGAGCCGCAGGGATTGTTCAACTAGCTTCCAATCCATGGTTGAACTTGGCTGTTGGTGTCCTCTTTGTGCTGTTTGCGGTGAGTTTGATCGGNTTCCTAGATTTCAGTCTACCACCTGCGTTAATNAACCGGCTGGACTCCTTTTCCAGAAAGACTGGGGGTTTGGCAGGCATCTTCCTGATTGGGGTGGCCTTTACCTTCACTGCCTTCACCTGCACGATCCAGTTCGTGGGCACTCTGTTATTGGCAGCAGCCCGAGGAGAGTGGTTTCTACCGATCATTGGAATGTTGGTGTTCTCAACAGTCTTTGCGTTGCCGTTCATTCTCATGGGCCTTTTCCCAACCTTGATTCGTCGTTCTCGAGGCCTTTCGGGTAACTGGATGGAGCACCTCAAGATTGTTCTGGGGATTTTGGAGTTGGGGATTGCTTGGAAGTTCTTCAGTAACGCTGATTTGGTGTGGCAATGGGGCGTGCTGGATCGTGAAGTAGTTTTGGCAGCTTGGGCGGTGCTGATGGTTACCATCGCAGCATTTCTACTAGGACGGTTCCCCATCAAAGGGATCAGAATTGGCCATCTGGGCCCGGGTTATCTTGGTTTTGGGTCTGTTTTCTTGATTTTCGGGATTTACTTCGGATCAGGTGTGGTAGGAAAGGAGCTCAATCCGCTGGTTGAGAGCTACCTACCACCACCAATCCAAGGAACTGGTGATTTTGAAAAACTTTCGGCAGAGGCTGGATTGGTCTGGCATGATAATTTTCCTGAAGCCCTTGCCGTTGCNCAGGAAACCCAAAGACCTTTGTTTCTAGANTTTACTGGGTATACCTGCGTTAATTGTCGCTGGATGGAGAAAAGTGTTTTTGCCAAACCAGAAGTGTTGAAGACATTTCAAGAAGAGTTTATAATTGCGCAACTCTACACGGACGGAGGCTCCTTTCAGGAGGCGAACCGGGAGTTGCAAATGGAGCGCTTTAACACTTTGGCTCTTCCCTTTTACGTGGTTCTGAATGCCAGCGATCAGGAAATTAAACGTCATGCGGGAATCATCCCTGATCCTAAAGATTTCCTGACATTTTTGGAGTTCTAACCCTATTTTTTCTCTGTCTGAAAATTCACTTTTTTTCTGACGGGTTGAGTTTTCTTGTAATAGCGTTAATTTAGTGTCANATTCCCCCAAATTCTTTTTCTGACAAAAACTGTAACTACTTTTGGTGAGTGCTATGGAATCCCAAGCTTCGTATCGTCTATTGCTTGTTGAGGACTCTGAGGAGCAACGTCTAATCGTTGAGCAGATGTTGCTTCAAATTGACAGCGAACGCTACCAAGTGGACTCTGCAGCTACTTATGCTGAGGCNCTTACTTTTATNCAGCGGCACAGCTACGACATGCTGCTGATCGATTTCTACTTGGACTCTCCCCACACCGCCCTCGATTTGATGCAGGAAGTTCGCTTGCTCAATTTGCCTGTGGTAGTAATTACAGCGGATGAAGATCGCACAGTGTTCCTACAGTGTTTCCAGAAGGGAGCCAAGGAATTCCTGAACAAGCCGGTCAACCTTGTTGAAATGCAGGTTCGTTTACGCTCTGTCNTGCATGCAAGAAACTATGAGCGATCCCTGTTAGAAGAAATTCAGGAACGTCGAAGGATTGAGATGCAGCTCCGTCAGCAGGAGCGCATGAACCGAATTTTAGTGGAGGCGTTCCCCCATCTGATNATGCGTTTTGATCAAGACAACATTCTGCTGGATTACAAGAACGATCCTGATTGTTTGTTGGGACCTCCAGGCACCAAAGGCAAGTCCCTAAGAGAACTGCCACTACCAGAAAATTTGCGGCGTCAGATCTCCCAGTTGACCCATCTTGTTCGTGAGTCAAATACGGATGAGGAAGTGAGCTATAGCACCCGAAATGAAGACTTTGAATTGACTCGTTATGAACTGCAGGGNTATCCAAGTGAAAACAAAGAAGTGATCATCTTCCTACGGACCTATAATGAGCAGGATGAGTACTCACTGCTCACCGCACATAACCTGACCATCAATCTTTCAAACAAGGAAGTTCGGCGAGGATCCAACACCATCTATTTGAATCGAAAAGAATATCGGATGCTGCTCTATTTTATGAAGAACCCGAATCGTATCCTAAGTAAGGATATGATCCTGAATACGGTCTGGGGACATGATTATGAGCCTGAGGCAAGAGTGGTGGACACCCTGATCGCTCGCTTACGCAAAAAGATTGACCAAGGCTTTGAGCCAAAATTCATCAGTACAGAGCGTGGGGTAGGATATTCCTTCAGAACTTCCGACTGGCGTAAAGGGCGTGAGGTCTCCCACGATTGAGCATGTGAAGGGTGGCGATTGCTTGGTATGAATTCCGCAACTAGTGCCCTATCCACCTGAATTGACGGGTGGACAATGATTCGCTATTGAAGTCCTAACTGCTCCTGGTTTTACTGCATGGCCACTGTCATCTCCTTCGCGAGCCAGAAAGGTGGGGTTGGTAAAACCACCTCAGCTGTTCACTTGGCAACGGCCTTTGCCCTTGGTGGCTATCGCACTCTGCTGTTGGATCTTGATCCCCAAGGCTCTGTCTATTCAGCGATGGGAGTTAAGCAGAGAGTTATCCAGGGGACTCTCGAAATCTTCTGCCAGGACAGCACGACCCTTTCAGATGTTCTCTTGCCGACCAGCACCGAGAACATGCACTTGATCCTAAATGATGTAGATCGGCTGGCGCACGAAAATGAATTGATGAAGGTGGCTGCGGACTACCACCACCTACATCAGTGGCTTGCTCGCCATGCCCGGGGAGAGTTCGAATTCATCATCATTGACGTCCCCGCTTCTACAAATGCACTGAGCATCAATGCGATGGTCGCCTCGAATTTGGTGATTGTCCCGATGCAGTGTGAAGCCCTCGCTATCAAGTCTCTCAAACGCTTTCTACTCGCCTTCAAAGACCTCCAAGCCAACATCGACCCAAATTTGCGGATTGCAGGGATTCTTCTGACAATGTTCGATCACGAAATTCCAGCTCACCAAAAAGTTTGCCGTCAAGTCTATCAAACGTTGGGAGAGAGCGTCTTCCAAACGATCATCCCCAAATGTCCTCAGGTACTGGACGCCAGCGCTGCAGGCATGGATGTAATCAACCGTAGCCTCAACTCGATTGGAGCAACCGGATACATCAGGCTGGCCAACGAAATTCTTGATCGATTCCGGCTTCGCTAGATCACACCTAATCGCTTTAATCCTTTCCGATANGCTTTGCGCTTGAAGCGCACTACCTTGCGCAAACCTGCCTGAGGTCTCATCCACTTGAAGCGGTCAAACTCCTGCTTGTGTCCTTTGTTACTCAAAGAGAGCGTTTCTGTTCCCTGATTCAGTTGAACGAGGAACCAGCATTGCTCTTGTCCCCAATACTGCCTCCAGCGATTCTTTTGTTGCATTCTCTTTAGGACAGCTTTAGGGAACTGATAGCGAGTTCGCTTGGAACTNTGTTTGAGAATCTTGACATCATTCGTCCCAATCTCTTCATTTAGCTCCCTCAGAATAGCTTGTTCTTCTGTTTCTCCTGCATCCACTCCACCCTGTGGNAATTGCCAGCTTTTGCGTCGTCCATCCACCCTGTGGAACATCAAGATCTTGTCACCACACTGATTGAGGATCACTGCCGCTACATTAGGGCGAAACTTCGTCATGCCACCCTGCTTTGCTCACGAAGGAAGTAAAAGAAGCCAACTATGATGGCATTCAAAGATAAAAGAAGAAGCTCAAGACGGTATCCAAAAANCACTTGCGGCACAAACCCACTGAGCAGTGACACGAGATAAATCAAAAGTGAAACACCGCAGATGACAGGAATCAACAAGGGGGGATGCTCTCCATCTTTACTGAGGACTGCTAAGAGGATCATTGGNGCTAAGAGCGATGTCCCTGCAAAACTGACTGTAGCTAGCAATACCAACTCAGTTGAACTCAGCACAGCAAGACCAAATGCCATGATCGCAAAGATCAGGATAGGAAGCTTGCGAAAAGAATGGGTTTGAATGGTTGGGCTGACCTCTGATTCCAATGCAAATAGCTGCGAGTCAGCTGTAGACATTGCTGCTGCAAGCAAGCCCACTACAGCTAGGGCACCAATAATTTCGGGTTGATCNTTAACAAGGGTGTTGACCCAGAATTCACTGGCTGGCAAATCCGGATAGTTAACAGCCCCATACATCCCTATGGCAATGGTTGGTGTGATGATTAGAAAAACGAAGACACTCATCCCCAACACCATCTCAATCATACTCCGTTCATCACGCATCACGGTGAATCGGGCAAAAAGCTGTGGCTGAGTTATTGGCATCAGGACAATAGTTAGAAAAGAAGCCAATAGAAACTGAGTATTCAGNAGCCCTCTGGGGCCAGGAATGGAAAGCAATTTGGGGTTCTGCTCTTCGATTTGTTGAAACATGCTTGTCCATCCACCCACCTGATCCAGACAGATTGCAGCGATCAACAAAGTAATCATCAACAGAATTATCCCTTGAATTGCATCGTTGTAGATGATGGCCTTCAAACCACCCAAGTGGCTGTAAATTAAAATAGCTAGAAGGATAAATAGAGACCAACTCCAGTTCGGAATATCTACAGGAAATGCGACTGAAAGAAAGCTAGAAACCCCTTTGATTTGAATGGCTACGTAGGGAAGGAGAAACACAAAGATCCCAGCCCAGTAGATGAAACGAACCCAATCTGCATGATAGGTTTTTGCCAGCATTTCACTAACACTTTCAAACNCTTGAACACTAATTTTCTCACGTACCTTTAAGCCAAACCAGAGCGCAAGAAATGCCATTGCCATATCAGTGACACCCAGAAAAATCCAAGCACCTACCCCATGGTTTCGAAAAAAATCAGGAAGCCCTAATAGCNTGAAAGTGCTGAACAGCGTAGCGGAGAAAGTAAGAACCCCTAGGACACTGCCAACATTGGAATCAGCAAAGCGATAGCTGTGCTCACTGGCAGGTCCAACTTCAGCAATTTGAGAGAGACGTAGCGCATAGACAAGGGCAATGAGATATGCCAGTAGCAAGAGACCAAACCACATCAATCACTCTCATTTTGTCTGGTCAGGATAAAAGCTCCCCAGAGAGTGAGTAAGAAAAATCCGAAAGAAATCAACATACCTAACCAAAGGGTACGTGGCATCCCCATCAGAATTGGTTCGATCTCATCTGGAACCAGAACAATGGGAGTAAAAGTCAAAGTAGCAAGTAGAACAGCAAGCACGCAGCAAGTCCGCCACGCTTTTGGAGGTGTGAGCATGTGAATTCTCCGCATGCCATGTGAATCAGGTAGAAATGAAAATAAATTCAGTTTGGTAGGGACCAATCACTCGGTTCAAATTCTAGTAGGGAATTTAGCTTTTGGTCTGCGTCTTTCACCATTTTTTTATCCATCTGCGGATCAGGAACCACTACCACGCTCATCCCGGCAGCCCTTGCAGCTTCAACACCGGCTGGAGCATCCTCGAAGACAAGACATTCATTGGGGGCAACCCCAAGTTTTCTTGCAGCAGCCAGAAAGATGTCCGGTGCAGGTTTTCCGTTTTGAATGTCTGGATGATCTCCTGTGACAATAGCATCAAACTCTGCAAACCATTTTTGATGCTTTGTAGTTTTGAGGGTGTATGCCTCTTTGGTTGAACTAGTCGCTACGGCTTGAGGTACTCCAGCCATCTTCATTCGCTGGGTCAGTTTGATAGCTCCTGGCATCGCTTCTGCTTCAGGAAACCGTTGGTTGAGCAGTGCTTTCCGCTCCGTAAGATAGTCTTCGGGTCTAATGGGCAATTCCAGCACTCGAACCAAGGTTCTAGCAGATTCAAGGGCTGGTCGTCCCAACATCTGTGACTTGATGGACCAGTCAAAATTTTTACCGTATCGCGAGACAATCTGTTGTGTCACATCGGTGTAGAAGTTTTCTGTATCCAGCAGCAGCCCATCCATGTCGTACAAGATGGCATTGATCTTTGGAAATGAAGTCATAGATTTAGTGCTGACGGTAGCCTCCAGTTCGCTTCCAGAGATCATAGTATTGACGTACTCCGTCTTCCAACGAAATCATTGGACGCTTATAACCTGCTTTACATAGAAGATCCGTGTCGGCTTCAGTAAATTCCTGATATTTGCCTTGGAGGTGATCGGGGAACGGTATGATTTCGATCTGTCCTGCTGGTTCAAGCTGAAGTAATGTGGTAGCGATGTCTTGGAAACTTCTAGCTTTCCCTGTACCCGCATTAAAGATTCCACTGCCCTTGGTCTGGTAGAAATGCAGGTTCATTTGCACAATGTCATCTACGAAGATGAAATCTCGCCGAAAGCCCTCGCTTCCTGCAAACAATTTCATTTTCTGACCTTGGGCTAGTTGGCCAAAGAGGTGGAAGGCAACAGAAGCCATCTTGCCTTTGTGGTTTTCCTGGGGGCCATAGACATTGAAATAGCGCAGGCCCAAAACCTGTGAAGAAGCTTGGGATAACCGCTGCCTAACGTAGTTGTCAAAGGAGAATTTGGAGAATGCGTAAACGTTGAGAGGCCACTCACAGGTTCTCTCTTCACGAAATCCTGCGCTTCCATCTCCGTAAACTGAAGCGCTGGAGGCATAGAGGAAGTCGATCTTGTTTTCCAGAGAGTGGTGCAGCAAGGTTTTAGAGAACTGATAGTTGTTCTCCATCATGTAGCGTCCGTCTGTTTCCGTAGTCGAGGAGCAGGCACCTTGGTGAAAAATGGTCTGTANATTCTCTAATTTCGGCAATTCAGCTAGGAAGTCTTCTTTATCGAGAAAATCAGCAATCTTTAGGGAATTTANATTTCGATGCTTATCNGCTTGAGACAGATTATCCACCACNAGAATGTCTTCAATACCAATNTGATTNAGTCCCCAGATCAGGTTGCTGCCAATAAAACCNGCNCCTCCNGTAACNATGATCATNTTGTCNGTTCTCNNATACGTTGAACNATATTTGTNGTTGAGCGGCCATCCAGAAAAGGCAATACCTTCACTACCCCTCCTCTCTTTGTGACGGAGTCGTAACCCACGATCTCTTCAATTTTGTAGTCACCCCCCTTCATCAGCATATCCGGTTCTAGCCATTCTATAAGCTCAAACGGAGTTTCCTCTTCAAAGATTACTACAGCAGCAACCGCTTCCAGCCCGCTGAGGACATATGCTCGGTCTTCTTCTGTTACAATTGGACGGCTGCTTCCTTTCAAGGTTTGAACAGAGGCATCAGAATTTAACCCCACAATCAATTTATCAGCTTGAGCTGATGAATCTTGCAAGTAGCGGACATGGCCTGCATGCAAAATATCAAAGCAACCGTTCGTAAAACCAATCTTTTGCCCAGCTTGTTTCCAACTCTCTATGCGCTTTTTCGCTTCTACCCAATCACAGATCTTTTTGAACGAATCTGCCATCACTCCTCTGTGAAGCGCATCAAAGAAAAGGCTGGGCATGACAGTTTCTCTCGACCACCAAGGCCTTCCAATTCTATGATGAAAGCAGCTTCATGAACGATAGTATCCAATCGATGAACAAGCTGCGCTGCCGCAGAAATTGTTCCACCTGTTGCCAAAAGATCGTCTGCCAGGAGTACTCGCTGACCTGGTTGAAGCGCATCTTTATGAATTTCCAAAGAGTCCGTCCCATACTCCAGCGAGTATTCAACCCGTTCGACAGCCGCAGGGAGTTTTCCAGGTTTGCGAATAGGCACGAAGGCGATCCCCAATTCCAAGGCGAGTGGAGCACCGATGAGAAAGCCCCTTGATTCAATGCCACAGATAGCATGAAGCTCTGCATTACGATAGCGACTGATCAGCAGCTGAAAAGTCTCCTGAAATGCAGCAGGGTTACTCAGCAAGGTCGTGATGTCTCTGAAGAGTATTCCAGGTTTTGGAAAGTCAGGAATCGTACGGACAAGCGATTTGAGATGGACAGCTGGTTCGTTCAATCAATGCTCCGAGATGATAGGGAAGATAGTTAGCGAGTTTTTGAAAGTTTTTGAAAGCAGCAAGATACAAGACCCCTTCCAAGATGCAACGCAAATACCCACATGTTTCGGGGGTCTGAGCGTTGCAGAAAATGTTTATTTATTTTCTCAAAACAATTCCACATCTTCATGCTATTCTGTTTATTTATTTACCGTGCCACACAAAAAGCCTAACCTGCCCCAGAAAATTTGCCCTGTTTGTCAGCGTCCATTTATCTGGCGGCGAAAATGGGTCCGTGATTGGGACCAGGTTCGTTACTGTAGTGAGCGCTGTCGGCGTAAGGGTGTTTAAAATCAACGTTTTGATAATCCTCTCATTTTCTTTCTCTTTTCTTTGATCAAAGGCCTATGCAGATCTGGTTTAAACTGGCTTGGCGAGAAATCCGCAACAACCATAAATTCAGTGCTTTCTTCGTCCTTAATCTGGCAATTGGGTTGGTAGGCTTTTTAGCACTTAATTCTTTCAATTCATCGATCCAAAGTCATTTGGGACGTAATGCGAAAAGTATCCTAACCGCTGACATTGCGGTCAATGCAACTCGCCCCTTCACAGAAGAAGAACTCCGAACGATTAGCAAGAGCCTTGAACCCATTGATCAGAGTCGTCAGATCTCCTTTGTTTCAATGTCTGCCAGTGGAGTCAATTCACGCTTATCACAGATTATTGCTGTTGATGCCAGCTTTCCACTATATGGAGAATTGGAACTCCAGGAAAAAGGGATCATTGGACCAAGCGAAGTTGCCCAAGCGCTGAAGGAGCCAGTCATCTGGGTCTATCCTGACTTGCTGACCTCTCTAGATTTGAAACTGGGAGATTCCCTGCAGATTGGTACCCAGATGTTCAAGATTGCTGATGTAGTTCTGCAGGATCCAGGAACCAGCTTCTCTACTTTTGGAGTGGCTTCCCGAATTTACATGAGCTACGAGCAGGTCCAGAACACAGGCCTAACAGCTGTTGGAAAAAGCAGAGTTTTCCACCGTGAATATTACAAGTTAGCTCCAGGAATTGATGAAGAACTAGCTGCCGAAAAATTACAGAAGGATCTGGATGAACTCGGTGAAGAAGCATACTCGCTTAGAGTTCAGACCCCTGCCGGAGCAAGCCAGCAAGTTGGTCGAGCCTTGGGCTA
>NYTS01000020.1 GCA_002683655.1 Deltaproteobacteria bacterium | reverse complement strand
ATGGCCCGAGAACAACATGGCGATGGCGATGTGCCGAAAAATTATGATGATCCAGAGCAGCAAGAGCCGGCTGAAGTGACGACCAATAACCCAACATACAGCTATGGCCATCGAAGCGGCGGAAGCAACAAGCGAACCAAGCTCTCAAACGGACGATATCGCCGAAAATGAAAAAATTAGCCCTAAAATGCGCAGCCAGAAAGCAAAAGCGATAGCAAATGAAGAAGAACCACACGCCAAACGCTGGAGAGCAACGGATGAAAACATTGACGAAGAAACGCGAAGAGCAATTGCCGCGAGTCTGTGTGGAGTACAGTTTTGTTCTACATGTGGCCACAGGTTCTGCCACGGAAAAAGCGGTCATTGGAGGCTGCTACACAAATTCCGGGAGCACGATCTGAGCCAACTACCTCCACTCACTTGTGGGGTTGACATTACGGTGGCGCAGGTCAGATACTGTTGCCAATGCGACAACAGGTTTGAGCCCATACAGAGCAGAAAAATGGCTCCCCCGGATCACTTAGATGCTGACCGAGAATCGCCAACGACAACCGCAGAAATTCTGGCAGCTCCGCCATCTCCAAGGGCACACATGGGTGAAACAACCACTAATTGGCGGGCTTTGGGTGATCCAAAGATAGGAAACACTGAGATAATGTACTCAATCGGCAATCCCGACGGCAAAATGGAAGACATATCGCAATACATGCACGTGGCAAAAATTTCAGCGCCACGAAGCCAACCACCGAGCCCACCAATGAGCCCGCCACCAAGTCCGCCACCGAGTCCGCCAGCGAGCCCGGTACCGAGCTCAGATCACAACACGGAATCAGCGTTTGCAGAGGCTGCCACAGGGTCGCAAATGACTAACGACCACCCGCCTTTACAAAATACAGAACTGCCATTGCAAGATGAAGCGGCAACAGCAATGAATGTGCCGATAGCCAAAAATGGTAACGAAAATGACGAATATGAAGTCAGCAGTGATGATGACACGCCAGGATTCAACATAGTGGATGCTGGACATACGCCGCCACCAAATCCTGCGTCTCCGAACCCACAGCCAGCATCGCCAAGGCCATTCACGCTAGTACCAATTGCGATGCCATTGTTTAAGTTGCCAGCTACAGCAACCATGACGGATGGGCCAACAGAACCGGCGACCCCAAAATCAACAAGGTTTCAAATGGCAGACGCCATCGACACGATTGTTGACGCAGAAACGTCATGTCGAGCGTATAATCACATGTCGGCAACAGAGCAGCGCGATGCGGAAACCCCAACGATTCAAGACATCTTAGGAGCGCAATGGGCTGAAAACAGGCTGACAGAGATGGAAGAAAATGATGAAAACCAAAATGACAACAACGACAACATGACCCAGAATCGCAATGATGACGGCGATCACGATCAGAACGATGACGGTGATCACGACCAAGTTCAACATGACGAAAATGACGATAATGAAGATACTGATCAGAACCAATGCGAAGAAAACACAGATGACGAAATTGATCATGATGACGAAGAAGAAAATGAAGAAAATGATGAGAATGATGA
Organism: Deltaproteobacteria bacterium; assembly: GCA_002683655.1. Taxonomy (GTDB): domain Bacteria; phylum SAR324; class SAR324; order SAR324; family NAC60-12; genus JCVI-SCAAA005. The sequence continues at coordinate 10,877 of NYTS01000020.1, read as the reverse complement.
AAACGTTGATGGAAACCAAAACCAGGACGATGACGACTTTCCTGATGACAACGACCCGAATCAAGATTGGTCGTGGGTTCCAGATGCTAATTGACGACAACTCATGTATCTATCACATGATTAATTTTTAATTGATCATGTTGGTGGTGGTGTAGTTGATCTATAATCTACGAGTTGTCTACAGAACCTACATCTGAATTACATGGGCTGACAGACGACCTAGATAATACATAAGACCTATTAGGACTAGTATAAGTAGTTGTATCAATATTGTAGCCCCCCGGGGCATATTTAGTGACATTGTGAATATAAATGATTAGAGTTAAGAGCTAGGTCAATACCACGTGGATTACTGTTGAGACCACGAGATCTATGTAGTATGCCGCATGTTTGCGACCTTTCTTAAGACTTCTGTAACATAATCTTATTTGAGATAAACTATGATCCTCTATTGAAAGCAGCAATACAGGCACTAATACTCTTGGGCTGACGGGCCCCTAGACGAGTTACAATTCGAATTGCTCACAGAGTAGCAATGTATTTTTAGCATTAATTTTTTTCAACCGCTTCTTTTCTCCCGCAATGCAGGAGAAAGGCAGGAGCCAAAAAGGCACCACAAAACAATTTGGCAAGCGCGCCAAATACTTTGGTGGGCCTTTGTGGGTTCTGGTGGCTTGTTACCTTTTTATCGCAACTTTCAGCACGATTATTTTCAACGTTCACAATTTTTTGGCGCCGGCTGAAACTAACGCAAATGCTGCAACGCAGGCAGAAAATTGGGAGCAAGAAACGAGTGGAATTGATGAGCCGGAAGCGCACGTAAGTGCCTCAGGCACCGCACAAAAATACACGTTGATTTTTAAACCGAGNTCGCGCCGNGCAAAATGGGCATTTAATTTCCTGCAGGATAGACGGCGAGATTCGGGAACACGAAAAAACGAACACAGAAAAATNACAGCCAGAACGTCACAGGCGAGTACGATGGACAAGTGGGTAGGCCAGGCTAAGAAGGAATTGATCACTCCTCCAGCGCCAAGCTCAACCCACTTCGTTCCCCAACACTCCAGTCAAAATCTGACACAAGAACGAAGGCTAAAAATAATGCAAAATTTCGAGCGTTTGAACGACGCGAAGAACAAAAGTGGCGAAACGAGAGACAGCAAGAANATCGGAAGGTACCCCGAGAATTCGGCTGAAGCAACAACGCCAAGTGGACACGGCCACAAACAACAGCAAGACGCGGGAGTTGACCGCGCACAAAAAGGCAACATCATGGTCGCTGCAGATCATGGCGCCTATGAGAGCGGGCCGGCAGCAGCCGACTCGAGCAATCTCATACCATTGACAGCCGGACCGAATCAACGGGCGAGGCTGACGACATGGACCATGGAATGTAAGCAATGGCAAAAACAGCGCGCTTTCGCCCNAGATGAGGGCAGCACGTTCGAGAANTACCAGATTGCTTATCANACNTTTCAACCAGAAAACGCAATGGCAAGTGGGCCCCCGAGCCCCGCGCAGCTTGCCACGGCGACGAAACGAATAAGCGCATTGGCAAGTGGGTTCCGTACGCCGGCACTGGGCGACGAACCTCGCAATGCGAACAAAGAAACACGAAAGAAAGANGCATTANCAAGTGGGTTCCGTACGCCGGCACTGGGCGACGAACCCCGTGATGCACGAAAACAACAACGAAAGAAAGAAGCATTGGCGAGTGGGTTCCGTACGCCGGCACTGGGCGACGAACCTCACAATGTGAAAAAAGAAAAACAAACGAAAAATGCATTCTCAAGTGGGTTCCGTACGCCGGCACTGGGCGACGAACCTCATGATGCGCAAAAACAAAAACGAAAGAAAGAGGCATTAGCAAGTGAGTTCCGTACGCCGGCACTGGGCGACGAACCTCGTGATGCACAAAAACAAAAACGAAAGAAAGAAACATTGGCGAGTGGGTTCCGTACGCCGGCACTGGGCGACGAACCTCACAATGTGAAAACAGAAAAACAAACGCGGGGCACAGCAAGTGGGTTCGATGGTGACAAGACAACGACGTCCCACCACAAGAGCTGTGGCGAAGACGAAGACACAATACAATTCACGAGACACGTCCGCGGGCGCGTCACCAACGCGACCTTGAAAGGAAATACGAATCCGCACTTCCGACAACCATGTCCAGGCAAGCAACCACGACCAACCTCAANCAAGCACAGGGACGCGACACCGTTCGANGCNCGTGCACCCCCGAGNACTTCTAACAACCTACAGAGGAGAGAGCTAAGCTTCAGACAATGTGAAGAGAGTCCCATAGATGATGACCAGTGCACGCTACGTGAAGCAATAGAGCTGGCTTGCTATGAAATAAAATGGCCGAGCGACATCCAGTCATGCGAGTGCAGAGCAAGGTACTACATGGACCAGTGGCTGCGCATGACACACGGATGCCAACAACAAAGCTGTGATGATGGGTTCATCGCAGTCAAGACGGCACTTCAGCNCGTAAACGAACAAGAACTAAGAGTNAAGNTACACACAGCGCTCCGCGTTGGATATGTAAAACATGGAGACCCAAGNAAACGACGCCTNTGGATAGACAAAGCGCGTTATGACCTNCATGCGTTGCGAGTGCTGATGATAGAAGTAGCATCAGCAATCGACAAAGAAAAGTCGGANAAAGAAATCCGCAGAAGGGTCCACCAAAAAATGATCCAGCTCGAACAGCAAAAGCACATGGAAGGGGTACAACTCAAGAAACAACGTAACCAGCGGGAAACCGACTACACATTGAAAACCCCGAAACAACAAGAACGCANAAGAGAGTACCACCAACGTGACTGGCTGCANGANCAAAACGACAAGCCAGTCATGCANGAGCTCACATCTCAGAGGTACACCAAAACGAACAAGGGCACCCAAATGACGGGAGTGGCTACAGCATTCATCCCAGACAGGGAAATCACCGAAGAACAAATATCGAGCATGGATGCATACTCGAGTGATGATGAATATCCCACTGCCATGCTGGCAGATATCGTAGACCAAATGAGCACGGAACTCAGAGAGGTCACCATCAACAAGCTGAAGCAGATGGCCGACGAGCATGGTCACATCAAGAAGAATCCGATCATAGCAGTGCTTGGCAACGTCAGGCCATACAAACGACTGCGTGATGAACGCTCATATAACAAACGTGAGATGAAATCTCGACGCGCGATCGACAGAGCACTGATGAAGGAAGCATTGCGCAAAGCCAACAAGATGAGCAAGGCGCTCAGAGCGGCGAAATATGACGAACAGCAAAACGCACCAGGTGACCAGCGAGATCATCATAGTGAACAACAACAAACACAACCGCCACAACCAGACCACAAGCAAGATGACGGTCACAAGCAGAAGCACCACAAAGTGTACTACGCAGTACTAGTGGGCAAGATCCCAGGCATATATACAGATGCAAGCATCATCGACGACATGAAGCCGGAGCTGATGCGCACGTTCACGTGCAAGCATGCAGCGATGCAGTGGCTCGAGGACAACGTGGCGAATGTACAGCCATGTAACAAACGCAACAAAACGCGCATACCCAGGACCAAGGGTATGTCCACGGTCAGGAGCGCGCGGCACAGCAGGGCGACAACAATGCACCAGGATGGTGTTGACGAGTTGAGCGACATGGATGAATGCATGGACGACAACATGAGCGATGCGATGTCGACCAGGTCACTTGCNACCGAGCGNAATGAAGCGATCACAATTCCGTGGTCAGCGATGACACCNCAACAACGTCAAATGCAACGCGAGGATCGTCAGATACGTTTGCACAAGGGCGACAACAACATCAGCCGCCGCAACAACGCGATGCAATCGATGAACCTAGGAGGCAACAGCGTCTTCGCCATGCCATCGAATTCCGACTCGCCACCAGAGATGTCAATGCTCACATCAACGGGAAGTGAAATAATGGCTATATGGCTAAATGAACTAGCGAACTGGAATGTGCGAGTAGCACGTTACCGACAATCGCATCCATGGTTCGTGCCACAAATCAGCAAGTGGGTACTGCCAGATGTATGGCTACGTATATCAGAAGACATGTTGGATGATGAAGACCTAACCATGAACGGACCTCCAAATGACCTAGCAGTCGAAATGTGGCTGAGGGGTGAAGGCCGATATGCAGGCAGACGAGTCGACGCGGGCAAGGTCATGCAGTCAGACCCATTCGACAAACTCGGCCAAATCCAATACAATCGCAAGCAGACTCATGTACAAGCCTACGAGGCATACATGAAGCAGTGGGGACTGATCATGCGCACAATGCTGGAGGTACAGAAACCACCACCGAAGCAACAAGCGAAGATGATGCTGAGCGCAGTCAAACCCGCCGACCTGCAAAAAGCGATTAAAGCAAGGAGCTGGGACGGCCTAGGGCCACAGCGATACAACAGCGAGTACAAGATTTGGAGAACACAAGCTCGCTCAGACCCAAAGCGAATGAGAGCACTCATCAGGGAGAACGCAAACCACTGGGACTTGATGGGCATGGGCAAGAAGCAAACAACAACAACAGATGAGGCACCGACATGCTTAGCAACGGGATGCATGAACAAATGTTCTCGTAACACCAGACGAAGTGGTGCACGCTACTTCACATATTGCACCGAGCATGCAGCGATGGGCAGGAAGAGCAAAGCTCCAAGGCCCACAACTCAAACACCACAACCAACGGCGACAACGCCAGCACAGTCATCAACGACACAAGTACCACCACCGAAACCGGTAGAGCAACCACAGCCACAACCAGCGCCGAAAGCACGCAATCCAACGAGAGAACCATATGTGGCACCACCACCGGTAGCAGGAGAAGAAAGAATTCATCCAGGCACGTGCATAGCAACAAACTGCACCAACAAGCGACAAGTTCACAGCAACGGCCTGATAGCTGCACACTGCAGCAAGGAATGCAAAACGAAATGGTACCAAGCAGGCAGGCCGTCAGCACCGACAGCATGTCAAGTCTGCGAAGAACAACACAACGTACTCCAGTGCAAGCACCTGACTGAAGAGATGAAGGCGGAGATGACACAGAAGTTTGGATATGAACACAACTACACATACTACAAGAACACACGCAACATTGCCAAAGTCAGGATGCATGTTTTCAAAAAGAAACCGAGTCAGCTGGCAGTGCGAACTCATCCAGACGAAGATGAGCAGCTCGATGACACGCACGGAGATGCACTCGTCGGCACCATTGAACGACGAGTATACTTCGACCTAGGTGGTCATTACAATTTAATGGACGAATCGGCATATGAGCAAATATGCAAAGACATCGACTCGGGCAAACTAAAGCACGCACACAAGCTCACGCCACAGGACATGGGTCACACGGAGATAGGTGTGCCGATGGATCTGGCTGCCGCAACATCCTCTGGCGCAACATCAATAGTATGGGTACGCAAGTGGATCGCGATCACAATCCAAGTGAAAACAGATGAGGGCAGACACTTCAGACTCTCACAAGTACAGCTAGGGTTCGCGCCGAGAGCAACGCCTCTGCTCATCTTGGGCAAGGAAACATGCAGGACGTGTGGCTANAAAACAATACGTGACCAAGACATACAAAGACGTCGTGAACAAGCACAACTAGCACAACGTCGACACACAAAACGAATGTCACGTGCACATGACAGCGAATGCGAAGAACAAGCCATCGATGAGACCANGCACAACAACAACACGAACATCAGCAATGACGATGACAACTCAAGTCACCTGTATGACCTACACGGCAATCGACACAGCGATCATGCCGACACCTTAAGAATGAACATGATATGTGAACAGGAAGGGGCCCCAGCTTCACACCAGCTTGTGCAACTGGCAGCGAGCGACATACCTCTTCAATCGCATGAACAACAAGACAACAACAACACGAACGTCAGCAACAATGACGACGACGTCATGGACAACGATGATGGGCAGTCACCGGATGGCGAACAGGATGCTAACGACGACAGCAAAAAACGACGCTGGCATAGTGACTGGTCGAAAAACCACCATTACAGGAACAAGTGGGACACCTCGGACCACAGCAAACGTGATCAGAGATGGATGTTACCGACGAAAGCACCTAACACGACAGAAGCAACAACAGCAACGTTAGAAGCTGTAGGCAAAACCGAGCGCGGCGATACCGAGGAAGAATCGTCGAACGACGCGGAAGATGAGATGGACGAGGAAGAAGGCCCGGCTCGTGCCCGCACACAAGCACAAGTTGTTCCAAGTGACCGACGGATGGCACAAGCGGTGGACGTAACACACGTCCATGGTGATTTGCTAGAATCACGAGATGACTACATAGTGCATCAAACGAACTGTGTCACGCACTCGGCCGCTGGGATAGCAAAGCTGATATTCGGCAAGATGCCATATGCCAACACCTACCGAAACCGAACGAGAACGAACACACCAGGCTCAATCGCAATCAGAGGCAATGGACAAGACCAACGATGGGTAGTCAACCTATACGGACAATTCGCACCTGGTAGAGCGAGGCACATCGGCGTTGACTCGACAGCGAACAGGCTCAAGTACTTTGAGTCCGGACTCAACAAATTAGCCGAACACATCGAAACACAACACAAGAACAAAACGATCAAAGTAGGCTTCCCAGCAAACATAGGATGCGGTCTAGCAGGGGGCGACTGGTCAGATTATGCACAAGCGATAGAGACATTTGCATACCGACTGCATGATCAAGGGAGAAACGATGAGATCAACATATATCATTTGGATGCCGACACAATGTTCGACCACATCTCNGTGGACTCGCACAGCCGCAGACGCAACACAGGAGGTCGAGGCCGNGGACGAGGAAGAGGTGGCCGAGGCAGAGGTGGCCGAGGTCGTGGAAGAGGCGGTCGAGGTCGTGGCAATAGTGCAAGGCCCAAACGACAATTCCAAATACGAGAAGTCAATCGCAGCGCGCAGCCACAAAAGAACGAGTGGCAACATGCTGACCAAAACGACAATAAGACTCGGACATCCAACTGCATGACGATACCAGTGAAGCATGTAGAAGAATTCGTGGATGACCCAGACCAACTCATGTTCGCAGTTGAAGACATGCAACTGCAACAAACAAGTGATGACGGTAAAGACATTCGGGACCCAGGTGACACCATCACTGATGGTTACATATATGTGGGAGGCCAAAGCCACAAGGACATGGAGGCAGCAGCATTCATAGTCACTGACAAGCTGGCAGGCTCATACATCACTACAGCAGTATTACGGCGAAGTGGACACCACCCTGAACATGTGGACACACCACCTGACATCAANGACAGTAGCAATGTGCAACATGAGATAGACAAATTNCAAGCACACGCGGAGCTGCACGAGTGGATGACAGGTGACGAGCCGCCACACTCAACACTCTTGCATGCAACGCGGATGACGATACCAGAATCTAAAGTGTTACACCCGTATCGAGGAACGGTTGATGTGGAAGGTTNCACATATACTGTGATAGCAAGCAACGAGATGAAAGTCATCATGGGTTACAACATGGTGAAGCAAGTGGATGACATACTTGAAAGAGACGAGAGCCCACTACAACATAATGACCCNAAAGCACTATCAGATGAAATAGAGACAGCACTGAAAAAGCTTGAGAGGTCNCTNACCAACAATGACGAAATATCGCAAGCAACGAGAGATGAGGTCAGAGACATGATACGCAACAGATACAAAAGCATGTGGAAGACCAAATATGAATTGCAGCAACCGGCGGAGTTCCCTCCAATGGAAATACGACTGAANCCAGATGCCAAACCACAAAAAATCAAGCGGCACTATCGATGGACAAAAGAACAACGACAATTCCTGCGTGGGCTGCTACGCAAGTTAGTTGATGTTGGGGTAATATCCAGAGTCGACTCAGAGTGGTGCTGNCCAGTGGTATTGGTAGTCAAACCAGATGGCACATGGCGACTATGCGTCGACCCAACACAGTTGAACAAAGCTACAGTGCCGATGGTATGGGAGGTACCAAAGGTACGCGAGGTGATACAAGAGGACCTGCGAGGNATGAAGTGGATGTGCAGATTCGACTTCGTCTCGATGTTCTGGCAGATCCCACTCTCAGAGGAATCAAGGAGGCTATTCAGCTTCTATGCCGGGGACATGGGGTCGTTCCAGTTCAACCGAGTAGCNATGGGCGCATTGAATTCGTCTATATACACACAAAAAATGGTCACACGGATGTTCAGCAATGCGCGACTGAAGGATGGAAGACCACTCATAGGCAATGGACTGCTGATACAGACCGATGATGTGTTGNTGTACGCAGACTCGGAGGCACACATGCTAGAGATCCTAGAACTATTCTTCCACACAGTGTCATGTCACAAGATGGCAATGCACCCAGGCAAAGGCAAATGTGACCTCTTNGTGAAAGAGACGNTATACTGTGGTTTGAAGATAACCAGAGAGGGCATCACAGTTGACCCAGAGAGGGTGTCAGGTCTGAGNGACATGCCGAACCCNGTGAACGTAGGTGACGTATGGCAGTTCAATGCATCAGCAGGCTGGATACGCGAGGACATACCACTATTCTCGGAATCGTCATCGAAGCTCACCAAATTCATTAATGAGCAGATCAAGTCGAGCAAACGAAAAAATATGAAAGCAGCTCAACGAGTCAAACTCAATGACAAGAACTGGACACCAGAATTACAGAAAGCATGGGACACCCTCAAGGCATCCATGCGACAAGCGATATGTACATCATTCCGAGACAGACGTATGCAAGCATGCTTATTCACAGATGCAAGTGTTGAGGGATGGGCATACGTGCTAACACAATGCAAGGTTGGTGAGCTGGACAAACCATGGCAAGACCAACGTCATGAATTATTGGCAGTCAACTCAGGCAAATTCACAAGCAATCAAGTTGGATGGTCCATTCCATGCAAGGAAGCATATCCGATCAGGCGAGCAGTNGAACGACATAGGCACCTGCTCATGGGCAACGTCCCATTTGCATCAGTCAATGATCACAAGTCGCTCAGACATGTATTTGACGAACCAGCAAGAGAGTGTGTAGTATCGGTACCAGCAAGAGACCGATTGAAGAGGTGGGCTGAGTACCTGAGATCATATACATTCGACACGATACACATTCCGGGTATCAACAATCACTTTGCAGATCTGCTATCACGCAATGGATGCAAAGAGGCAGCCACATCATGGCAACATGAAAAACAACGACATCGAGACCTACAAAAGTTGGTGAAGAAACAAATGGCTATCATCACACCAAGGGCACCTGACATCACAATGGCAAACAGCAACAAGGACATGGACATGACAGGCCGTGACTTGATGCCAGAGGTGACGACAGATAAGTGGCCCACGGTAGCAGCACTCCAGCAGTCACAGCAAGATCATGACATAGTGACTGACCTATTGGATGCGACCCGATCAGCATCGCTGTACACAGATGTATCGGGCAGGGTGGCGTTATCATCAACGCATCCGATAACAAGAGAAATCATTGCACTATGCCACCAAGGAGACCTAGTGCATAGATCAGCAGATGACACGCTGAGAGAATTTCGGCAACACTTTTGTTTGCACAAAATGGGTCGCAAGGCAGAAGAAGAATACATACGCGCGAGATGCAAAGAGTGTCTATCATGCATAAAGACGAGATGCGCGAAGACAGTGCCGCGACCAATGTGGTACAATGTGTATGCAACCCGACCATTTGAATATCTGCACATGGATTTCATTGAGCTACCAGATGCAGCTGATGGAAACGTGTGGGTACTAGTCGTCACTGATGACTTCTCGTTAACCACCTTGCTACACCCATGCAAAAGCGCATGTGCAGAAGAAGTAGTGAGAGCTTTACTAGATCACTGGTTGCCATATTACCCAGATCCAGATATGTTTCACACGGACGGAGGCTCACACTTCGACAACAAAGTGATGAAACTGCTATGCGAAGCAAAAGGGTGGAAGCACACGATAAGCACGCCATACGCAAAATGGGCGCACGGAGTAGCAGAGAGGAATAACGAAACAATGCTCAGGATCCTTAAACCAGTTTGCAGAAAAATGAACATAGAGCAAAACCAATGGCCGAAAGTACTTAAGCTAGTGCAAGGCACCATGAACCGGCTGCGCAGAAAATCGCGAGCGAACAAATCACCAATTGAGCTGACAACCGGGATAGAACCGAAAACAGCGGTGAACATAATGCAGCGAGATGGCAACATGCTGGAAATATTTGACGAAGCGGCTACCCAAACCATACAAGAGGCAGCGCGCGAACTAGCCAAACGAATGGATGACATATATGATCAAGCAAACAGAACCAGAAGATCCAAGTCGAAGAAAAACAGACAGAGGACAGACAAAGCGTCAATACCTTATCTGGATATCGGCGACTTCGTACTTTACGCCAAACATAAGAAAGACACCAAACTTGACTACACGTGGCTCGGCCCGGCAGTCATCACAGACATAGTCTCGAAATTAGTGTACACAATCAAGCCGTACACGATGTTCGAGGCACAACCATTTGATGTGCACGTGAAGCGTCTGCGTCGGTTCGCAAGCAAAAACCTTCGGGTCACAGAGCAACTGCACATTGACATACAGAAAGACTTTCCAGACAACATTGTAGCAAAAGTAGTGGCACACCAAATGCATGACGGCGAACTATACATGACGTGCAGATGGAAAGGATTTACCAAAGAACTAGATTCGCAAAAACTTGCAAAAGACCTTTGCGAAGAATGTCCAAAGGTAGTGCGCGACTATTATGACAGCTGCAAGTCGAAGAACAAGTCGACGGAACAGTT
>NYTS01000019.1 GCA_002683655.1 Deltaproteobacteria bacterium | reverse complement strand
TATACCCAAAAACATCACCTTTAGGAGACCCTTAGAAACGATTTTTGATCGATTTTGGCGTCCAACATGGCCGCCAAGAGAGGGTCAAAACTTTCACTTTTGGGATCTTAAAACCGTCTTGGAGCCGTTTTGGCTCCCAGGTCCTCCCAGAGGCTTCTCAATCAGAATATCTCAACTTTCCTTTCAAGCACAAAAGGAGTGGCGCCCGCCACTCCTTTTGTGCTTTGAAGGAAAGTTGGAGGAAATTTGTGCTATGCTGGCTTCCAACTTGGCTCCCCTCAAGTCTGAGCCGAGAGCCTGTGACTGTGACTGCCCTATGCTTGATCAAGTTGCATTTGAGCATGCTGCTTGCTACTTACAAGAATACATGATATTCTCAACTTGCTTCATGCGTTACGCTTACCTTTGAGCATGTTGCTTGACACTGACTCTGCAGAATGCTATGTTACTTACATGTATACATGATACTTGCAAGTTGTTTTATCAGATTGTATTTATCAACAATTTGTGCTTGATACAGACTCCATGTATGCTATGCTTGCATCAAAGCAACTCAAATCGTCGGATCATATTCGATTATCTGAGGACGCAAAGAATTTTATGTATTTACAAACTTCAGCTTGTGAACATGTTTTGGAGATAGGTAGCATATGCAAGTAATGAAGCGCAATTCTTTTTTTCTGTGTGAATTTTGAATAGCTGCGGGTTCATGCTTGACCCGAAAAGAAGTAACTCTTAAAATTGCATCGTTAGCAACNCTATTGCTCAAAACCTTCAATATACTCTACCTTCTATTTACANATCATCAATCACCAAAGCTCCATTGAGAACAACAAAGAGGACAATTGTCTGGATATGTGTGCTCTCGGTCATTGTGCCTGCATGTGAATACAAGCCTTCGACTGCCGGCACATACAGGACATTCTTTTGNTATGTCAGGCATATTAAGGTTGTTTGTGGGCACATTTGGCGTTATACCGACCTGCGTGAGCAAATCTTGTAGTGTGGGAAACCCAGTCTTCAATGTGGTCAAAATGGCTTTTATGCTATNAACACGCTCACGGACGTTCCGCATTTTGGTAGCCACATCACATTGCTTTNTNGGATTCTTTTCAGGTTTCACGGCAATCATGTCCTGGTCAACCTCGGCTTGAGCAAGATACAGAATTGTAGCTGTTAGATGATCTGCTACCTTGATAGGTACGTCCTTAAAGACAAGAGGGTAGCTGAAGGGTACACGGTGTAGCGTTCTACCACCCAAATATGCATACATGTCATTCTGGTCATAACGAATGGTTTGCAATGCCACACGTGTAGCCCAACAATCCCGCAATTCGCGTCCTTGTTGATAACGCAATTTGTGCGGCACGTGTGTGAAGGTAACATTGCCTTGCTCATCGTACAGCTGATTGCAAACCCTATATGTTATCCAAGCAATGAGGCGTTGAAGGTTAGTACAGCGAATTGCTGTTGTGTTGTCTTGCTTGTCGTCTCCTGGGGGAACAATTACCGTAGCAACAACTTGTGCAACTTGACTTCCAAATTGCACAGGAACCGTGCGAAGCAAGTTTGGGATCAATGCTAAATCCATNTNNGGTATGGACGCTGCAAAGGGATAATCCTTCAAGGGATATGATTNAATATGGCCCTTTTGGGTTATCGGCACCTGTTGAACGACCTCTTGATCTTGAAATTCTGGGTTTGTTTGGTCGTTTGGCTGCTGGTCGTCCTCAAAAATGGTTTCGTTGTCTGAGCTCTGGTCTTTATCATCTGTTAGTTGATCGGCAAGGCTTTCTGTGACGCATAACATTTTACTCAACACTTGATTGTGAGATGCACGGACATAACGAGGGCCCACTGAGTTGTTTTTAATGGACTCTTGGACAATATGTCGAAAGGCTGTCATCTTTCCACTAAGTATGCCCCATGCAGCTTGCTCTCCATCCCAGCCTGGGTACAGACGATCCGCTATAGGAGCCAATTTAACACCTTCTGTCGCTACATCTATCTTTTGCACGATGACGCGTGGGTCATATTCATAATCANTCATGAATGCTTTATGGTGTAACCACATCTTGGGAACATTGTTGCCTTCAAAGCATTCNTCGATCATGTGAAAGGAAGTCAAGATGCGACCACGGGAGCAGGCAACATTCCGGCGACCTTTGCACTGGAGGTTGCCTTTCAACGTACCATCTAGATCATTTGGAAAGATGGCCGTTTGTGAAAGTAGTCGCGTTTCTCCGGAAATACCTTCTGGGGTGCCTGCAATCCACACATTGGAGAAACTTGGCTGCCAATCTTCTAGCCCATATGCTTTAAGAATTTCTGGCATCTGTAATAGAGCAAGCATGCCTGCATCAACATTGATTAATACATCGTTGAGATAAATCACTGTGACCACTGCCTGCGTATCCGATCTTAAGATGATAGGGTCGTGGTCTGGGTTCAATTGAATCTTGCCATCTTGAAGAGCCTTGCAAAAACACAAACCTTCATGGTACATGTTAGCAATTGTATAAAAACCTCCTGCTACAGTCACGCCATCATCTTGAGTCCATGCATTGGCCAGAGTGGTTGTCTGAGCAAACATTTCACCACGCTGTGTACAAGTGTAAAGGAAGTCATTCTTGTACATTACGAAGCGAAGTTTGNTGTCTGGCACGGATTTCTTGTCTGGCTTGTTGAACTCGTTTTNCAAATGTGTCTCCGCTGGTGAAATTACTGGGCTCTTCCCCCAGTCATAATCTGGGCAAGTTACCCTCAAGAATTCACAGATGATGCTGCCGAAACGTAGACTGTACTGCAGCTTATGTGTGTTCTCATCTTGAAGACTGTGCCAAGCTGGGAGAGTGGACGAACCAAATACTGCACGATGCCATGAAAAATTGAGGTGCGTACCTTCTTCATTTAAGCTCTTGCCCATGGAATTGTTTTTTTTTTGAAATTCAATGTGCTGAGCCTGATCTAAGCATAGATTCAATTTTTTCACTGTTGCTGCCACAGGAGCCATTTTTTGATACGATGCTTGGTGAGCCTCATCGATATTACCATACACATAGGTAAAATTGTCCACATATGATGACTCTGACGACATCCCACTGGCTGCTTGCACGAATCCATCAATGGTGAAATAGAGTACTTTAGCTTTGCTGTGCACGCGAGCTAAAGCTTCACATTTGCAAATATAATACTGAAAACTGAGCTTGTTCATATGCTCGGAGTCAGCTTTCCACATGTTTCCTTGCTCTGTTCCAAGCTCTATTGTGGTGGGTGTCTTCCATAATCTCTCTGTGAGTTCCTTCAATGTGTCCACGATAGGCTTCAAGCAATAATTCAAATATTGTGATACCAATGGGTCCCATTCACCATGCTCTGATTCTTTAGCCCCTTCAGTATGACTGCGCCCAATGCCTATAGCAAAGAAAGGATCTTTATACATTTGTCTTCCTTCACGCAGAGCTTTGTCACGCTGAATTCTAGTCATCGTGAGCCAAAGTAGACGCTCATCCTTTTCAAGTTTACCAATGAGAGCTGCGAAGATGGCCGTTAATAGGAGACTCTTGGCGGACCCGGGAGGACCTTGAAGACAAGTGAACAAACCATGCATGTTTATCAGTTTAAATATAGCATCTTTTTGATCCACTGACAACACAATTCCTTTATGATGCACTGCGTCTTCAACTGCATCCAATGAAATCCTGTTCAAGGGATTGTGGTAGCCCTCCTGTTCTTGAGGAAATGCTGGTGAATGAGGATGCACGAATTGCCAAAGACAATCCTGGATTTCGAACCTCTTCTTCTGCAAGAGTGCTACACTGTAATATTCTGGACCAACGTATTCTCCTACAATCAGGAACACCGGGCCTATGACCTTTGACTCGAGGTGTAAACGAATGGCTTTCTTTCCAACACCTTCCCATGAAGCCACCATGTTGAAGTGGCCTTGCTTCAGGACGTTTTCACGGAATATGTACTTCTGGGGGTCTTTCAGAGTCAAACCTACATTCCTTGTTGAAGGCTCCACTCGTTGCGCCGCCGCAACTGAGATTATGAAGCAGATGTGATGTCGCAGGCTGTCACACTTGCTGCCTTCATATCGGTCATCCAAGAAGACAATCGAACCTTTGCCGGGAGGATCGTCATCAGTTAACTCTGGAATAGTAGCAGTGGCATCTATGACAACAGAGCCGCGAAAGAATCGTTGCATGGATTCTTCCTTGTAACCATGTATGAAATGCGGAATAATAGTTTCCTGCTGGTACCTGCTTGTCAGAGGGTGGTCTCCTTTCTTCCTGGTCTTCCAAGTTATTTTCCCACATTTGCATGCATTCTGCAAGAGGTGTGACAACTTTCTCTTCTTAGAAAGATTCTTGCAATCATCCTCAATGCGATTGAACTCTGTGGCATGACAAAGGCCCAATTGCAACGGGTTCTCAGCCAAAGGTACATCTAACTTCGAACTCAAAAGACCAACCGAGTCAAACCTCTGACAATGACGAAGAGTGTTACCACTGCCATCAAGTTCTTTCTCAAACTGTGTGTTATTGATTGGTGGCCTGCCTGTGTCACTTTGGCCTTTACCTTTGCCTTTAGCTTTGAGTTCGGCATTCTTCAATTGAATGTGATCCTTCACTCTCTTTTCCAAGGCTTTTGCAGCAGAAGCAAAAGCACACCTCACCGAACCAAATGCTTCCATATGATATTCCAGAAGTCCAAGACTACAAATTTGAGACGTAGGCCACCTGTGAAATACTTCATTAAGTGCATCTCCACTGCGCACAAGCGTCACAGATGATTGAAGAAGACCATTGCGAGCATACTTGTCACGATATATTTCATTGCATGCTTCTGGTACTTGTAGTTGTACTGGAGGACACGGACCGTAACAAAGCACCAGGGCATTGAGGAGAACGTTTGGCACCCTTGAGTCTGGATCATACCCTGCTGTCCAAGGTACACCCACCTCTCGAACACATTTGAATGTCACTGTTTGGAACCAACGTGGCCAATCCTGTTCGTATATCTGCAAAGCTGTTTCAACATTGTCTCGCACCTTCCACACACTGTCTCGTACTTGCTTTTCCTTAAGGTAACAATTGTATAGCAACAGCAAGTGATATGTAGGGTGTGTATCACTGCGACTGTCAGACATGATGTCACCTGTACCAAGAAGTGTCAAAGAGCATTGTAAACGACTCATGAAGACCAAGCAAGTGCTGTTCGAGGTAAAATGTGGCCACGCATAAACAGACAACATCTATGTATGTGTGTGCAAACATACTATAACATATGTTACAAGAAGCATTCATGTGTTTCGCACATCACCAGAGTTATGCCTATATATGCATGTTGACATGCCAAATTGTCACAATTTACGAAAACATAAATGTTGTATTTGTGCTGGCAATAGTCATCGTTTCCTGGAGATATGTAAAAAACATCATCTTTAGGAGAGCCTCAGAGATGATTTTTGTTCGATTTTCGCGTTCAAGATGGTCGCCAAGAGAGGGTCAAAACTTTCACTGTTGGGATCTTAAAACCGTCTTGGAGCCGTCTTGGCTCTTAGGCCCTCCCAGAGACATCTCAATCAGAATGACTCAACTTTGTATTGAAGCACTAAAGGAGTGGCGCCCGCCGTTCCTCTTCTGCTTTAAAACAATGTTGAAGGCCAAACAGGGACTTATATGTGACGTGTTTGTGTGCGTGTGACAAGTTCCACAGATGTATTTTTCTCGAGGCTTTTGCTGCAGCCGCGCTTGATTTTTTTCGGGCATTTCTTTCCCACACATATTTTCCAAGTCCAGTACATAAGCAAATAAAAATGCAGTTAACGGTCAGTTTTGCTATTAATGGTGTAATGATGGATGGAATGTAGTTGTTGGTTAATTTCTTTCAAAGCAATTTGTTTCCCAAGTCCAGCACGTAAGCAAATAAACATGTAGCCAACGGCCAGCTTTGCAATCAATGATGTGATGATGGAAGGAATGTGAAGCTTGCCAGTGTTACGTGCACCATCGCCATATCAGAACGC
>NYTS01000018.1 GCA_002683655.1 Deltaproteobacteria bacterium | reverse complement strand
TCCTGTCAGATCAAACTTCTTCCATACTTGCTTTGAGAGGAAACTCGTTTTGACGAGCCATCTCATGAACAGCTTCAACTTTGGTTTCTGCAACCTCATAGGAGTAGACACCGCAGATACCGACACCAGTCTTGTGGACCTGTAACATAATCTGAATCGCTTCGTCAGCCTTTTTGTGGAATACCGCCTCTAAAACACGTACCACAAAATTCATTGTGGTGTAGTCATCGTTATGCAGTAGGACTTTAAACTGAACCGGTGGTTTTAGTTTCTGTTTCGTCAGTGTGACGAGATCTTCCTGAGGCTTAAACTTACTCATTCTTATTCTTGGCTTACTGGGAAATTTCCTTTGTGATAATCCCAGCAACATGTAGATGAATTTCTAAATAAATTCAATAATATAAGGTTTCATATCGAGGAATTTTTCGTTCAGGTTCCTGTAGGTCTCATCTCTAAACCAGCACGAACTTCAGTACACTGCTGACCAGGCTCTTGGATATATACTCGGCTATCTGGGGGTACACTTTGAGTTAACCATACATTACCACCAATGATTGAACGAGCCCCCACTACGGTGCTACCCCCTAGAATCGTGGCACCAGCATAAATAATGGTTTCACGCTCAATAGTTGGATGCCGTTTGAAATGTGGTTCATTCTTATGCTGTATTGGACTGAATGCTCCAAGTGTTACCCCTTGGTAAATGCGCACTTGGTCGTGAATCACCGCGGTGCCGCCAATGACGATCCCAGTACCGTGATCAACCATCACACCACGCCCAATCCAGGCACCTGGATTGATGTCGATTCCGGTCAATGAATGAACATGCTCACTGAGAATCCGGGGCATTAGCGGGATTTCATAGTTGTGGAGGAAATGGGCAATACGGTAGATGCTAAGGGCGTGTATTCCAGGGTAGGCCAGAACGATTTCCTTACGATCATTGGCGGCTGGGTCACCTGCAAAGGTTGCTTCGACGTCTTCAGCCAAAACTTCTCTCATTTCTGGAAGTGTCTCGAGCAAGTTGAGAGAAATCTCTTCAGCTCTTTCACTGCAGGCTCCTACTGGTGGCCGGGGTAATCCCTCTTGTCTGCTTTGCCAGCAGATCACTTGCTCCAGATAGTCACGTAATCTGTAGAAGATTGAGGCGCTTTTTTGGCCTAACCAATAAGGTAAACTGATCGCATCAAGTTGTTCTTGCCTGAGCAAACCCGGGAACAGCAAAACCTGTAAATCATTGGCTAATTGAACGATGCTTTCTCGAGCAGGCAGACCAGTGCAGCCGATGCTCTGAATTTCTGGATGACTATGATAGGAGTCCAGTAAGGCATCCACTGCCTTCCGAAGTCGTAACTCTGTTTGCATAACTAACTGAGAAGAATCATGACTGGTTTTCAGGATGATTTTGCTAATTTCAAACCTATCGGTAGTTCATCACCAAACAACCAGTTCTGCAAGTTGCTTTGTAGAATCTCCACAGTATCTCTCTTTGCTTCTTTGTTGAGTAATCGTACCAAGGTACCATCTTCACCATAGGATTCTACGAAAGCAATCAGTTCTTTTCTAAGATCTTGAGATATATCTCTGTGTCGGTCTCCGGTAAACTGCCCCAGCTTAGTCAGAACCAATGGTAACTCTTGAATCGGTTTTTGATGATGGATTTCAACCAAACTTTTTATCCAAGATTCAATTTCTTTGGGAGGTATTACATACAAAGAACCTGCATGCACTAATTCACGCGAACCAAAGCGTGCCAGACAGAGTCCCTCAATTCCCGTATTTTGCCCCTTCTCCAAGCGATCGAGTAACTGTTTGCCATAAATCCTCTTCTTCTCGTGTGGTACTGATTCTAGGTTGCTAAGTAACAACCACAATTCGTTGAGAGCGCTTGGAGAAATAGATATGGGCCTTTTCCCTTTTGGAAGTTTTGAAGACCTTGGCTTACGATTTCCTTCGACCAATCGCTCTTCCAAAGATTTGAAGATGGCTTCTTGGGTTTGTGGAGGTAGTCCCGCGGCTACACGGCGACAAAAAATCCACCACTCAACTTCTACGTTTCTCTCTTTTCGGAACTGTGGTCCCCGATCAATCCACTCTGTCAGTTGCTTGATACGTAGTTCATCATTTGGAAATCCAAATCCTGGGCGCAGGCAGAATCCACAGATTTTCAACCAATTCATTTCATGGTTTATAGAACGAACTCTAGTTCCCATTCCACTGAGTAATTGATCAGCAATTTCTCGCAAAAGCGGTAGTGGCCACCCAGATCGGAGGCCTAGTAACGCCTCTAGTTGTTTGTTTAGGCTCAAGGGCAGATTTTCTTGGCGGCTTCTCTTACCAAACCAGCTTTGCAGAGTCTTTTGAGCATCATCCCAATTGCTAGGAGGTACCCATTGATTACCAACAGTGATGCTTTGATCGGGTTGCATTACCTCTGGTACAGATTCTCGGATATGGAATTCAAGACGCCATTCTTCACTTAGGTGGTGGTTAACACACTCTAGGCTGAGGGTCCCTATCTCATTCAACTTTGCTCGGAGTTGGATTCCCAGCGTTGTGGCTTTTTTGGGAAGCCGATTGCGGTCTATTCCCAGAAATGTCTGAATCGGTGGAAGTTCTGTAAAATCACGTTCAAATTCTTCTTGTTCAAGTTGCATTATATCACCCAAGTGGTCCTGCGTTCGGATACTGGACGCCCTCATCTCAAATTGAACAGGTTGATTTACGGCAATTTCAAGGGTGTGTCCCTGCACTTCCTGATATTCCTCGATTGAGGCTTGTTGAGGCAAGATGCACAACCAAGCTAGGTTTTGTGAACCAGGTTCCATTCCATCAACCAGCAGTGAGACATAGTAGCTTCGAGCGCTCCCTCCTTTGATTTGCAGACCTTTGCCCTCACGAACAAGATGGTAATAAGTTGCCCCTTTGGCAACAGCCAACTGCATTTGCTCTTGAGGAAGCACCTGAACACTTTTCTCAGATTCTCCTAGTTGAGATCCCCATTTTTCCAGTAGACACCGGATTTTCTCCTGAAGCAAAGAAGGCTCGAGTGTTCCACCGTTGAAAAGTACGTGAGTAGGAAAGCGCTCTGGTTCAATTTGGGAGCAGTGATTCCTTAAAAATCTCAGCAGATGTCGAGTAATTGCGGTGTCACTGGCGTATGGGAGTCCAAGGGTTCGCAATCCCTGAATCCTCTTGGCTGGTAAATCAGCATCCCAGTCCAGTTCAGGGAAAAAACCATCCAAGATAATTTGCTCAAATTCTTTTTGGGAAAGAATATAGTTCTTTGTCTTTCCAATCAGTCTGCTCCCTTTTTCGGCAATAGTGATCGGAAACTGATCCTGTTCAGTTGTCCAAAGTATTTCCTTTGCACTTCTGCATTGGGCTGTGAGTGCCTCCCAAAGACGGGGGGATAGTTTTCTCTGTTGTCCAGTCAGTTGTTGCTCAACATGTGCTGCTAGGGCTAAATCCAAATTATCCCCGCCCAGTAAGATATGGTCGCTGACAGCCAGACGTTCCATCTCAGGATTCTCTTTGGGATCATCTGGCATTTTTACTTTGACGAGACTGAAATCGCTTGTTCCACCACCGATATCAACAACTAAGACAAGACTTTCGGAGTTTGTGAAATAATCTGATAATGTTGTTAGGGAATCACGAGCCTCTAAATTTTCAGCAATCCATGAGTAAAAGGCCGCCTGAGGCTCTTCCAGCAGCGTAACGTTTTTTAGTCCTGTCATTTTGACGGAACGGAGGGTGAACTCCCGGGCCACTTCGTCAAAAGAGGCTGGAACCGTAAGCACAATTTCTTGTTCTTCTAGCCGTAGTTCGGCTCTGTCTTTGGCAACTTTGTGATTCCACGAATCTCTAAGATGCTGAAGAAATAGTGAACTTGCAGCCAGTGGAGAATAGCGTCTGAGATCTGGCTGGTCACTCTGAGGGAGGATCTCTGCTTCAGGATTTAAATTGTGGTAACATAACCAAGATTTCGCAGAATGAATATTCCGTCCAGGTCGGAGCACCTGCTGTTGCCGGGCCCATTCTCCAGTAGCTAAATCAGGTTCAGAATTCTCTGACCAAGGCAATTGATAGCGACCAGAAAGTTTTTCTTCTTTAGTCAATAAAAATGCATGAGAAGGTAAGGTCTTCTGATTGTACCACTCGCCATTGCCAATCCACTGTGGAATTTCAAAACAGTGCAGTTGATTCGTAAGATCTTCCTGGTCTAAATAGCAAAGAGCACTGTTGCTGGTACCAAGATCAATTCCGATTCTAAATCTCGATGTGGGCAATTTCATGATGTTCTCTTAAAAGGAGGCTTGATCTCATGATATCTTTAAAAGCTCTAGTGGTCATGGTAACTCTGGCAATTCGTTTGAACTTTTGGGGCAATCATGGAATAAGTTTGATCCTCTTCAAGTAACCAAAGCTTAAAATTCAAATCAACATGAAAAAACTTATAGCTATCTTGCTGCTTCTTTTGTTTCAGGGAGGAAATACTGGAGTGGCCGAGGAAGACAAGCTCAATCAGGCGGTTGTTCGAGGGATTGTGGAGCGATTTACATCGTTGCACTATGCTCAGGAGCCTTTAAATGATGAATTGTCCAAAAGGATTTTTCAACTCTACCTAGATTCCTTGGATTCTGGACATAACTATTTCCTGGAATCTGATGTGAAAGAGTTTCGAGCTAAAGAGACCAGTTTGGATGACATGCTTCGGCGTGGTGATGTTACTTGGGCAATGGACGTCTTCACACGATTCCTAACCAGGCTTAGTCAACGTCAATCGATGCTGGAATCTTTTCTGGAAGGCGAGTTTGACTTCGAAAAAGATGGCCAATGGAGAATTGATCGGAAAGATGAACCCTATCCTAAGAATGAAGACGAAGCGAAACAGACTTGGAGGCTGAAAACAAAGTTTGACCTACTGACGCTCAAGTTAGCAGGCAATACGGATCAAGAGGCCAAGGACCGCCTATTAAAGCGTATTCGCTCAGTCTGGAAGGATTATTCTCAGTACACTGACGATGATGTAGTAGCGCTTTATCTAAATGCACTTACACGAGCCTATGATCCTCATTCGACCTACATGGCTGCGGAGGATCTAAGGAATTTTGATATTTCGATCAAACTCTCTTTGGATGGTATCGGTGCGGTGTTGCGCTGGGAAGATGGCTACACCGTTGTGAACTCAATTATTCCTGGCGGTGCGGCTGCACGGCATGGAAAATTGGCTGTCGATGATAGGATCATTGCTGTTGCACAAGGTACAGAACCATTCGAAAGCGTCATTGATATACGCTTGAATGACGTCGTTGAGCTGATCCGTGGACAGCGTGGAACCACCGTTCGTCTTCAAGTTATGCGTAAGAATGAAAACGGATTTGATACCCTCAGTTTTGCGATTGTTCGCGATAAAATTATTCTGAAGGATGGTGAAGCCAAAGCAGAAATTTTTGAACCGACCACATCATCGGAGGAAAGTCCCTCGGCTTATAGAATAGGTGTTATTGAACTACCTTCGTTCTATGTTGATTTTAACGACCGACGACAGAATCCGAACAACTACAAGAGTTCATCCCGCGATGTTCGCGCTCATTTGGAGCAATTTAAGGGGGATGGTGTTGATGGAGTGATTTTGGATCTTAGAAATAATGGCGGTGGTGGTCTTGACGAAGCCATCACGATGGCCGGCTTGTTTGTCGGACGTAAGCCAATCGTCATTGTCCGTCAGGCCAGTGGTGCGCGGATTACAGTCCATCGCAGTCGAGAAGAAGCTATTTATGAAGGTCCGCTATTGGTCATGTTAAATCGCTTCAGTGCATCTGCCTCCGAAATCCTAGCGGGAGCAATGCATGACTACCAACGAGCAATCTTGGTTGGGGACCGTACTACATTTGGCAAAGGTACTGTACAAAATATTGTGCAACTTCCTGAGGGCTATGGGGCTCTGAAAGTAACCATTGCTCAATTTTATAGGGTCTCTGGGTGGTCCACACAAAATCGTGGTGTGGAAACAGACATGATCTTACCTTCGATTAATAATGCTCGTGATCTTGGGGAATCCACTTTAGAAAATGCTCTGCCTTGGAAAGCGATCTCACCAATCTCATACACACCTGTCGGTAACATTCGACGCTACATTAATGAGTTGCAGCAGTATTCACATGAGCGACGTACCAAGGATACAGATTTCAAAGAAATTGAAGAGAATGTTCAGGAATTTTTGACCAATGTTAAACCGCTAGAGTACACAAGTATTTTGAAAATGCAGGAAGACGCAACAAAGCGAAAAGAAGAGAGGGACGAAGAGATGGCCAGTGCCCAGAAGACTATGGAGAATACCGCACAAGAAGATTCCGAGGATGAGAAAGCTTCAAATGAGGAGACAACCATTCGGAGTGATGCCTATCTTTTGGAAAGCATGGCCATCTTAGAAGACTATATTCGCTTGCAGCAACGTGTGGAGGTTCAGAATTAATGAGTGAAACAGAATTTCCTCCTTCTAACACTCTGCCAGTTCTGATTGACGCAGACCGAATCCGAAAACGTGTGGAAGAATTAGGACGTAAAATTAGCGAAGACTATAAGAACCAACCTTTGGTACTATTTGTCGTTCTCAAAGGTTCGTTTCTTTTCTGTGCAGATCTGGCAAGACAACTCTCGATTCCTTGCCGTATCGAATTCATTCGAGCCTCAAGCTACAAAGGTGCGAAGGTCAGTTCTGGACAATTGCAACTTTCTGAACTGCCTGATCTACGACATGCAAATGTTTTAGTTGTTGAAGACATACTCGACAGCGGGTTGACTCTGCAGAAAATTCTGGAGCACCTACGATCAGAAAATTTAGCTTCCCTCGAAGTTTGTACGCTTTTATCTAAGCAGATCCCTAGGGATATTAAGATTGAACCCAAGTACATTGGTTTTGAAATTCCTAACCGCTTTGTTGTCGGCTACGGTTTGGATTACGCAGAGCGCTACAGGGAAGTGCCTGACATCCGCTGTTTAGACTGATATTAACCCTCCAAAAAGTCATCTATATGAGTGTCAAAATTCGTCCAAACTGGAACTTTGAATCTCAAGATGAGGCAAATCAACTTTTGCTACAACTCACTCTGGAAAACCGAGCCTACCTTGAAGCAATCTTGCAGAATTTGGCTTTTCTAACAGCGAAATCGACTGATAGTGATGTGGAGGAATTGATGATGACGCTATGGCAGCAAGTCAAAGACACTGGTAGTCAGAAATTTAAAGAACTGCAGCAAGATTACCACGCAAACAAAGTTTCTAGTCAGGAAGATGAAGAAGGCTAAGATCCTGATCATCTCACTATTGCTGACAAATTCTTCCCTATGGGCTATCGATGATCAATATCTCAAAGAGGGAGCCATAGACTTGTGGGATAAGTCTAAAGATGCTGCTGATACAGTAATTGAAACTGTACGAGGTACTTGGGATGATAGTGAACCTCTTAGGGAGGCGATTAGTGAAAAATCTGTTGAACTTTGGGATGATAGTGAGCCACTACGAGAGAATTTAGAAGAAAAAACAAAAGATGGCTGGGAAACTACTAAGGAATGGTCGACAAAAAAATATGATGAACTGAAACAGTCCAAGAAAAATCCTGACAACTCGAGTGTTTGGTGGAATTTTTCTGATTCAGAAAAGAAAAGTGATGACGATTCAGCAGTCGGAAATTCTTTGAAAGAACTGTGGGAGAAGACGAAGGAGGGTTCAAAACAACCAGGTGAGAAAATCCAAGAAAACTCTAAAAGTCTCTTATGAACAGGCTCCTTCTTGGGTTATGGTTGTCCTTGATGATCCCAGTTGTTGTCAATGGACAACAAGTTTCTCTGCGGGCAACTGGGGATGGTCTAAGTTCTGAAGAGGCACAGCAAGCAGCACTAGCAGAACTATCCTTTAGAATAGCTGCTAATGTTGAGAGCCAGATTAATTCAATTCAAGAACTGCGAAATGAGGAATTCAACCAAACTTCAAGCCAATGGCTGAGTGTCACTTCAGAACTACCTCTCCTTGGTAGCACGATTGAAATCACTGAAAAAGCTGGAACCTACTTCGCTACCACAAGCTCTGATGCTGCTACCTCTCTACCACTCTACGAAGTCAGAATTGACAAACTAACAAAGGAATTAGACGATTCTTGGAATATTGGAACGATTAGCGATCCAATTCGTGCAATCCCCAGCTTGAAGGCTGCTCTACTTGTCCTCGAAGAACTTAAGTTGCTGCGACTGATTACGCGCTATCTTGG
Source organism: Deltaproteobacteria bacterium (assembly GCA_002683655.1). Taxonomy (GTDB): domain Bacteria; phylum SAR324; class SAR324; order SAR324; family NAC60-12; genus JCVI-SCAAA005. The sequence continues at coordinate 35,413 of NYTS01000018.1, read as the reverse complement.
TGCGGAACTACCTCAACTTATAATAAGTTTCACATCTATTAATAATCGAATAAAGCAACTCCAACAAAACCCACAGATTATCGAAGTTGCTGTTCGGATATTGGCTGATCCATGGAAAGATCATGAAAAGGTTTATGTCTATCCTCCATTACCTAGTGGATCAGAGGAAATCGCAGAGTTCGCCAAAGTCTTTCGCAGTCAGCTTGCCAGCCAACTTAGAGAAGTCAGTCGTCCCGCTCAGTCAAAATTTATTCTCTGTGGTGAATACATAATTACAGGTCAAGGGATAGACTTAAACTATCGGTTGCAGAATTGGAAAGGTGAAACCCTTGAGACTAGTAGTGTCCGGTTAGTCCCTGTCGCCTACAGCGGACTTCAAGTTAAGACATCGCCAAAGACTAATTCAAAGATAACTTCCAAAACCGCTGTTGATCCAGATTCTTCATATGCATCCCTGATAAAGCTATCCAAGCCAGAAGGTACTTCCTCAAAATCATCTTGGATAGATCCTGTGACCAAAATGGAATACCGTTTCATTCCAGAGAGACAATTTGAGATGGGTGATATCTTTGGTGAAGGAAATCCTGATGAAAAATGGGTTCGAAATGTTGTGCTCGATCCCTATTGGGTCAGTACTACAGAAGTTACCCAGCAAGCCTGGAAACGAGTCATGGGGAAGCCAGCCAGCCGAAATGCTTCATGAAGATACACTGTGAAAGTAACTCTCGCAGAGGCTAAACGGTTCCTCAATAAATTGAATGAAAAAAGTGCAGGTGAAGAATTTCGCTTGATTACAGAAGCTGAGTGGGAATATGCCTGCCGTGAAGGAGGAAGAAAAGTTCGATTTGGGAATGGTGAAGATGAAATTTCTGAAAAAGCTTCTGCTTACTCCAACGTGCCAATCCAAGCTGTCGGAAGTTATCAACCAAATAGTTTTGGTTTGTTTGATTTCAGTGGAAATGTGGCGGAGTGGACTGCAGATAAATATCAAAAAAGTTTTCATGATCTGCCTAAACTCAATCCGCTTTCCCAGAAAGGAAGAGATACTGAATTAAGAGGAGGTGGTGTTGTCAATCTACTTCCAGGTGCCGAAACGAAACATATCCGATGAAGTGCTCGCCAACAGTCTCGCAGCATTCGTGATCGATTCGGCCTCAGACTGGTTCGAAAATATTACTGACGATCAAAATTTTCTGAGAAAAAATGGCATTTCAATTTCACAGATATATGCGTACTCCGCATTCGGAAATCTATGGCATCTTCATTTGTGACCAGGTTGAAAAAGGCCCGGTAGGCAGGGTAGATATTCATTACTCGTTTTACGGCTTGGTCAATGGGTTGGTGGTAATGGAGCAAGCTTTGTCTGAATCTGAGACAGAAGATCTGATTGCAAAAATCGATGATGAACTGGTGGAAATGACGAAAATTGATGATGAAAATTTTGAAATAACTGTAGCCTTTGCCACCAAGGTTTTGACTTTTGGCAAGGAAGAGATTGACGAAGAATAAACGAAAGATATGAGATTTGCTTGTAGAATATTGAAAGCTCACAAGAACGGTTTGAATGTCAGCACATCCAAAAATGTACTGAATGTAAGTTACACCTTTCATGTGGATTTCGGCAAAATTAATATCCCATTGCTTGGAAAGCGCAAGAAATCCCTCTGGACTAACAAGGGAAGTAGGCTCTTTTCTCATTACCTCTAACTTTGCTTGGTTTAATTTGTAACCAAGTCTTCTCTTCTAACACCTCAAAATGAGCATTCTAGTCAGCGTCCAAGGCTTAACCAAGTCATATGGATTACTGCCCCTTTTTCAGGGGCTGAGCTTTGGTTTTAACACAAATGATAAAGTTGGGCTAATCGGCCCAAATGGTTCGGGTAAGTCTACGCTTTTGAAGATTCTTGCAGGTATGGAAGAACCTGACGACGGAGTTCTTTCTAGAAATAGACAATGTGAGATTACCTATCTTGCACAAACGGAAGCCTTCTCGAATTCAGCTACGGTTCAAGAATGTTTGGAAGAGAAAATCCCCCAGAATGTCAGTNCTTCAGAGCGACCTTTCAGACTACAAGAAATTTTAAGAACGCTTGGTATCATTGATTCACAAATCACTGTTGGAGACCTGTCGGGTGGTTGGAGAAAGCGAGTTGCGCTTGGCCAAGTATTAATTCAACAGCCANATATGTTGCTGTTGGACGAACCAACAAATCATCTTGATCTGGAGGGAGTCCTTTGGCTGGAAAATCTGCTAAGACAGGCAGCCTTCGCCTTCGTCTTGGTGAGCCATGATAGAGAATTTTTACAGCAGACGACGAACCAAACGATTGAACTGAATAAGAGCTATCCCCTAGGCTTTCTCAGGATTGATGGTCCATACGAAGTTTTCCAGGCCAGGAAAGAGGAATTCATCCGGAACCAGAAAGCACAGCAAGAGACACTGGCCAATAAAATGCGTCGCGAGAACGAGTGGTTGAAAAGAGGTCCAAAAGCCAGAACTACAAAGGCCCGCTTCCGTGTTGAAAATGCAGAGGTGTTACGAAAAGAGTTGGATCAACTAAGGATGCTCAACTCACAAAACCGTCAGGTAGGAGTCAACTTTGATGCGTCCAATCGGAAAACTCGAAAATTGATAGAGTTAGGTGATGTAACTTTCGGGTACCCATCCAAGCCACTTTTTTCCAAATTGAGTCTAACACTTCCAGCGGGCGTCTGCTTGGGTGTAATTGGTCAAAACGGTAGTGGAAAAAGCAGCCTCCTGCATTTGATGAAGAAAGAACTTCGACCAGATCAGGGGGAAATTCGCTGGGCTGAAAATCTTAAGGTGGTGCACTTTGATCAACATCGTGATCAACTGTCACTGAACCANACGCTCAAACAGGCCCTATCACCTGCCGGGGATACAGTCATCTATCAGGAACGTCCTATTCACGTGGCAGCCTGGGCAAGCCGGTTCCTCTTTCCGAAAGAAAAGCTGACTCTTCCCCTCAGTCAACTTTCAGGCGGTGAACGTGCCCGTGTTTTGATTGCCAACCTGATGCTACAGCCAGCAGATGTTCTCCTACTTGACGAACCAACAAATGATTTAGACATCTCTACCCTAGAAGTTTTGGAAGAGAGTCTAGTGAATTTTCCTGGAGCGATTTTGTTGATTACCCATGACAGGTATTTGATGGATCGGCTCAGCGACTACCTAATTTGTCTACATGATGATGGAAGCGTTGATTTTTTNGCGGATTATGCACAGTGGCATTTGCACCAGAGAGNGAGATCCACAGGAACTGAACNCCAGAAAAAGAATCAACAAGTTGGTAAAAAGATTAGTTATGAAGACAGAAAAGAATTGCAAAGGATTGAAGGAAAAATCCAAAAAGCAGAGAGTGAGGTGGTCCAGATTGGAGCACGATTACACGCTCCAGAGAACCTAAACGATTTGGCAACGCTACAGGAACTTTCTGATCAGTTGATTGNGGCAGAAGGCAGAGTTCAGCAACTTTATGATCGATGGGCTGAGCTTGATGAGCTATTTGCTTAGAGCATTATTCTATTCTAAAATTGTTTGAATTGTTTAAATTACCTCATAATCAGATTGTACTAATCCTGAAGAAAAACTCTTGGTATGCAGGTGTTTTAGGATGATTTCTGGAAGCGTATTTCCAAATAGCGATTTGCCAGTACCTAAAATGATGGGAATGTGTGTTAGAGTANGTTGTTTTACCAAACCGCACTCTAGAAACGATCTTGCTGCTTCTCCCCTATCCAAGTAGATACGCTGCCACCCTAATCCCGCCCAATAATCCAAAAGCTCGTGCGGAGACAGTTTTGGTGTCAGTTCCGCCAAACCAGATAAGGTAGCTGGAAGAGATGTCAAAGTCTGACTCAATACCTGAACAGGTTTGCCTGTATAAGGCCACTTCTGAAAGCTGAGAACTTTCTCAAAGCTCTTTCGGCCCATGACCAAGCAATCCATACGCTTGAAAAATTCTCCAAAGCCATAATCCTCATTAGGATCATCGGAATTAAATTTCTCCAGCCAATCGATCTCTCCATTATTTCGAGCAATGAAACCATCTAGGCTGATTGCCAAGAAGATGTAGATTTCCACTTCTGATCTTTTTTCTGTGTCCATTGAGCCAGCCATGTTGTCGGAACTAGAAACCCAGTTACAAGATGTGATGTTACGAGATCAGTTTCGATTTCGTCGACAGTTTGCACAATTGAAGAGAGCGGAACGTCAGAAAAGACTCAATGAAGATGAGCTTCTGAAACTTGCGATCCGGATTGAACGATCCATTGCACTCCGTGCTAAAAGATCGAGTCTTCATAGAATTCCTGAATATAACTCCAGTCTCCCCATCTTTGATCATCGAGAGGAGATCATTTGTACAATCCAAAAGCACCCTGTTTTGATTGTAGCTGGTGAGACAGGATCAGGTAAAACGACCCAATTACCGAAGATGTGCCTTGAAGCAGGCTATGGCATAGCTGGAAAGATTGGCTGTACTCAACCTCGTAGAGTTGCTGCAATTTCCATTGCCCAACAAATTGCTCGAGAACTGCAGTGTAACCTTGGTGAAGAAGTTGGTTACAAAATCCGCTTCTCCGATAAAACTAGCCCAAACACACTTATTCAGCTTTTGACAGATGGGACATTATTAGCCGAAACGCAGTCTGATCGGTTTTTGGAGAACTATGAGGTATTGATCATCGATGAAGCACATGAGCGCTCCCTCAATATTGATTTTTTACTTGGTTACATACGGAGGTTACAGCCGAAACGCAGCAATTTAAAGCTCATTATAACATCTGCAAGTATTGATACGGGCAGATTCGCAGAGGCATTCTCGGGGGCACCAATTATCGAAGTATCAGGCAGAAGTTATCCAGTTGAAATAGATTATCGCCCTGTTGATCCCGAAATTGAGAATCAAGGAGATTATACAGTTGAAGATGCCATGGTGGATACTATCAGGGAATTGCTAACAGCGACATATCATGGGGATATTTTAGCTTTTCTCACAGGGGAAGGAGAGATTCGGGAAGTTTGTCAAAGAGTTGGACAGGATAATTCCACCGTTCTGATTCTTCCGCTTTATGGTCGCTTGACCCAAGCAGAACAACATCGGATTTTTCAGAACTCCACCCAACGCAAAGTGATTGTCTCAACAAATCTTGCGGAAACATCACTTACGATCCCCGGAATTCGTTATGTGATTGATTCTGGGTTAGCACGTATTAGCCGATACAGTCCGAAAAATCGGGTTCAGCGACTTCCAGTAGAGCCAATTTCCCAGAGTTCTGCTCTTCAGCGAGCTGGTCGAGCTGGTCGAGTTGCTCCAGGTGTTTGCATTCGGCTCTATTCAGAAGAATCTTTACAGAACCGGAGAGAATATGTAGAGCCAGAAATTTTACGTTCCAATCTTGCTGGGGTGATTTTNCAAATGCTCTATTTGCGACTAGGAAATATCCGGGAATTCCCTTTCATTGATCTACCGGGCAGTCATTCAATCCGGGAGGGTGAAAAACTACTGCGTGAATTAGGTGCCGTCACTGATAGCATGCAGCTTACACCACTGGGTAGAGAAATGGCTACTCTTCCTATTGAACCTCAAACAGCCCGAATGTTACTGCAGGCACATCAAGAGGCCGTTCTTAGTGAAATGCTGGTGATTGCAGCTGGGTTGTCAATTCAGGATCCAAGAGAGTTTCCAGCTGAGGAAAAAGAAAAAGCTCGCCAGATGCACAGTAGTTTTGTCAGCAGAGAGTCAGACTACATAACCCTATTAAGCATNTGGCGGGCTTATCAGGCACAGTGGAATGAACTGAAGACAGAAAACAAGATGCGGAAGTTTTGTCGACAGCACTTTCTATCATTTGTGCGAATGCGGGAGTGGAGAGATATCCATCACCAACTCAGTTCTATTTTGAAGGATTCTGGCAAGTATCCTCTAAATTCTCTTCAAGCCTTGCCAGTTGTTGAAGCACGATTCAAAGAGTCTGATGAAACGGAAGTTCTGAAGTTTAGATTAAATCGTCCTACCAGAGACGAAACTAAGCCGAAATCAATTTTTGAGGTCGGAATAGACTATGATGCCATCCATCGAGCACTTCTGTCCGGTTATCTCAATTGCATAGCTAGGCTGAAAGACAAACAGCAATATACTTCTATTGGAGGCAAGGAGCTTTGGGTCTTCCCTGGTTCTGGAGTCTATAAACGCTCTGGAAAGTGGATTTTAGCTGGGCAGCAAGTTGAGACTTCACGTCTCTACTCAAGAAAGGTCGCCAATATCAAAGTTGATTGGTTAGAACGAATAGGTGGTAAGCTGTGTAAGCGGCATTACTCAGAGGCACATTTTAATCCTGAAACAGGGATTGTTCAGGCTTGGGAAAGAGTGACTTTGTATGGCCTAACAATCGTTGAAAAACGTAGAGTAAGTTACGGTCGAGTCAATCCAGCTGAAGCTACAGCAATCTTCGTAAGGGAAGCGTTAATTGATAGCGGGTTGCGTCAATACTATCCTTTTTTCAAGCACAACACGGAACTTCGTGAATTGGTGTTGAGTAAAGGAGCGAAGCTACGTCAAGATTTTCAAGAAGAGGTAGATNCTATNCTGGAAGCTTTTTACCAGGAAAAAATCCAAAATGTTGCGTCCTTCCATGACTTGAATCGCCTTCTGAAAACAAAAAGAAAATCAGGTCAGGGAGATTTTCTTTTTCTTGAGGAGAGTGATATTACACCTTCAACACTGAAACCTCCTTCTAGTGAACTGTATCCAGACTTTTGGGAAGTCGGCGATCTAAAGATGCCCTTGCGTTATGTTTTTGCACCAACAACGGAACCTGATGGTGTAACTTTACAGTTGCAAGATGCTTCGATTCCTCACCTACATGAATACGCCTTGGATTGGTTGATTCCTGGAATTTGGGCTGAGAAAATCCAATTTTTCTTGAGAGCTTTGCCCAAGTCTATCAGGAAGAGCTTTGTGCCACTTCCCGAAACATCAGCAAAGTTAGCGTCTGAACTGAAACCATGTGATGAAAGTTTCTTGGTGAGTTTGTGTCGGCTCATTGAGCGACGTTATCAGATTAAATTGAAACCTTCTCAATGGGGGGATGTAGAGTTACCTTCTCATCTTCAAATGAGAGTGGAAGTCAGAAATACTAATCAGAAAATTGTCTCAGCCGGAAGGAATATCGAAGAGCTAATATCAAAGCGTAAAAATGAGCTCCGCGAACGAGGGAATAACAAAGAATTTAGGGAAGATTTAAGATCTTGGAAGGATGCATTGAANTTCTGGGAACTGGATAATCTTCAGAATTGGATGTTTGANCGTTTACCTCAACGTATCGAACTTGAGGTGAATCACGGTATTCCACTATACGCATANCCAGGNCTNCTGATTCAAGAAGATGGTAGTATTNTAAGAACCTTATTTCACACNAGAGATGAAGCTCAGCGCAAAACNCAACCTGCGATGAAAAAGTTGATGGCATTGGCTGTGGGGCCAGAGTTAGTTTGGCTGGAGCAGGAGCTTTGGAAATTGGAGGAACTAAGAGATGAATACAGGCCTTTTGGAACCTTGGGACAACTTAAGCAGGGATCCAAACAAGCTCTGCTNGATTACTTGTTTGAGTTCGAATGGCTGGAATCTGAAGAAGAATTTCTGGCGAAGCTCAAATTAGCGAGGCATCGTCTGCCAAAATTATTGTCACGTTACATTGAACAGTTGCGATTGCTTTTGCAGGCAGAACAGAAGACTCGTGCCGCTATTCGTCNNTACAGTAAAAATACGAATGACTTTAATTGTTTGCAGGATCATTTACAAAATCTAGTGCCCACCAATTTTGTTGCAAAATTGCCGTACTTGCGCTGGGCTCATGTTCAAAGATACTTGAAAGGAATCAGAGTTCGCGCAGAACGTCTGGATCACAATCCTGTTAAAGATGAAGAGAAAAACCTGCAGTTACAGCCATGGCTTGAGGTCTACCAAGAATTGAAGCTGTTGGAGTTGAATTGGAATCGACGCAAGAATCTAGATGAGTTCTTCTGGATATTGGAGGAGTATCGGGTTTCTCTATTCGCACCAGAATTAAAGACCTCAATGCCCATTTCAGTAAAGAGACTAACACGCTTCCTTGAAGAACATTTCCCCGAAGCCTCCCTTGTTGTTACCTGATCAGACAACAATGTTCACCAACTTGCGGTTGGGTTGCATGACAACCACCACCCGCTTTGGTGACTTGCCATTGAGATGAGATAGTACCTTTTCATTGCTCAACGCCATCTCTTTAAGAGCTCCCTCGTTAATATCTACTGCCACTACCATGGCGTCTCTCTTTTTACCATTAACCATCAATGGCACTGCAATGGTGTCTTCTAAGCACTTCTCAGGATCGAAGTTCGGCCAATTGTAACGGAGAACTGACTTTTCAGCTGAATGCTCTTCTGGCTCTAGGATAGACATCATTTCTTCCCCAAGATGGGGAGCGAACGGTGAGGTCAATAGGACCAGATTCTTCAAATAACTTTTTGGTAGTTTTTCTTGGCGGACAAATTCGTTTTTACATNCAATCAGCGCTGCGATTGCAGTGTTCATCCGCAAACGTCCAATATCTTCGGTTACCTTGCGGATGGTCTTGTGCATCATTCGCTCAAGTTCAGTGGATATACTGACTTCTGCATCTGGTAGGGTGGTCTCCATCAGATTCCACACTCCGGCCAAGAAACGTTGAATTCCAATAATCGATTCCTGCTTCCAGGGCTTTCCAGCATCCAGAGGCCCCAGGTACATCTCGTAACACCGGAAAGTGTCAGTNGTGTAAAGATCACATATTTCCTCAGGAGGGATTCCGTTTTTGTAGCGTTTCCCCATTTTCCCAGGATCAATTTCAAGCTCATTTCCGGTCGGTTTGTGGAATGCCTTCACCTCTCCATTGATGTGTTTTACCTCCACTTCATGAATATCAACATAGGCCCCTCTGGAATTCTTGTAAGCATCTGCTGTGATCATTCCCTGATTGAATAATTGTTGAAAGGGCTCTTTAGTTGAAACATGTCCCAGGTCATAAAGTACCTTGTGCCAGAAGCGCGAATACAGAAGGTGTAGTACTGCGTGTTCGGTCCCCCCCACATAAAGATCNATTGCGCCAGCTGGTTTCTGCTCTGGAGAACTTCCATCCAATGTCCAATAGCGTTCGATATCAGAGTTGACCATCCCATGATCGTTGCGAGCGTCCATGTAACGTAAGTAATACCAACAGGATCCAGCCCAGTTGGGCATGGAATTCATGTCTCTCTGAAAAACCTGAACGGGTAGCTGCTTACCCTCAACTTCAAGAAACTCTTCTGGTGCCTGTTCCTTACGGACCAAACGGACACATTGATTCGGTAGGATTACACCATGAACATTTACCCAGTCTTTCACGCGACCCAAGGGCGGCTCAGGTAGTGAATCAGGATCTTCACTGCCCTTGGGTTCAAAATTATCTAGTTCAGGTAGTTGAACAGGCAGCTCAGTATCGTCTAGAGGATACGGTAGGTCATTTTCGATATCAAAAACGACCGGGAAGGGCTCTCCCCAGTATCGTTGTCGACTGAAGAGCCAGTCGCGCAATTTATATTGCACTTGTGGTCGCCCAAATCCTTTTTCAGCGAGCCATTCTCCGACTTTCAACTTCCCAGTTTCATTGTCTAGTTCATTAATACTCAAATTTTTATGAGCTGATTGGAAACAGGTTCCAGGTCCAGTGTAAGAAGTTTGAAATTCTGTTGGAGATAGGCGGTACAAATCCAGTAGTTGTTTTTCTGTACCAACTCTTATTTCTTCCNGAAGAGCCTCTGACTTGAGCCAACTAAATGGGGGCTGAATTACAGGTATGATGGGTAACTGATATTTTTTGGCAAACAAGAAATCTCGTTCGTCGTGTCCAGGAACTCCCATCACAGCACCTGTCCCATATTCCATCAAAACNTAGTCACCAATCCAGATTGGAATCTGATCTCCACTGACTGGGTGAATTGCAAATCCGCCTGTGGGAGTGCCGTTCTTTTCCAGATCTTCGCCAGCAGACAGGGATGTAATTCTTGCTGATTCCTTTTGGAAAGCGAGTACATTCGANTCTTGATCCTTGGCAGTTACTAGTTGAACCAGCGGATGTTCTGGTGCTAGCACCAGATATGTCACTCCAAAAAGTGTATCTGGTCTAGTTGTAAATACGGCGATACGCTCCAGCTTCCCGTTGTTCAGCTGAACNGGAAATTCAATGCGGGCTCCTTGGCTTCTGCCGATCCAAGCCTTCTGCATCTCTGTCACACCATTAGGCCAGTTTACATCTTCCAGATCTCGAATTAATCGGTCCGCGTAGCAGGTGATTCGGAGGTTCCATTGGCGCAGTGGTCTCCGATAAACAGGGTAATCTCCTCGTTCACTGCGGCCCTCGTTTGTTACTTCCTCGTTAGAGAGTACGGTACCCAATTGGGGACACCAATTGACGGGTGACTCCTCAACGTAAGCGAGTCTTGCTTTGTCGATGGCACTTCTCAGTTCATTATCTTTCGCTAGTCGACCCTCAGGAAAATATTCTGCAGGTTGTGGGGTGCCATCACTACCAAGTAGCCACTCACCAGCTAGAAGCTTTTCTTTTAGCACTGCAATTGGCCNAGCCCTACCTTGGGACATGTAACCATCAGGTCCCTGCCAACTTACAGTAGGATCATAGTAGGAATGGTAGATCTGAAGAAAGATCCACTGCGTCCACCTGAAGTAATCTGGATCTGTTGTTGAGAATTGCCTTGTTGGATCATGGCTCAGCCCCAGCATCTTTAGCTGCTGCAGCATATTCCGAATATTGTTGTCTGTAGTGACCCTGGGATGCTGGCCGGTCTGGATTGCATACTGTTCGGCGGGAAGTCCAAAGGAATCAAACCCCATTGAATAAAGGACATTGTAGCCACGCATTCTCATGAATCGACTAAGAATGTCAGTTGCAATGTAACCAAGTGGGTGCCCTACATGTAGTCCAATTCCACTGGGATAAGGAAACATGTCTAGGACAACAAATTTTGGCTTCTGCTTGTCAAATCCCTCTTCGTTTGGGTTGGGGGTCTTGAAAATATTTTGAGTTTCCCAATGTTGACGCCACTTAGGCTCAAATTCCTTGGAGGCGTCCCGATATGTTTTCATGAATGATTGCTCCAGAACCTCGACGGTAATTGCGGGGAGGGATGGAAAGTAATGCTTAGGGAAGGGTGTACGGGTCGATCAAGACCCGTCTATCAATCAGCGCTTAGACTGCAGCAGATTCTTGCTGGAGAGGAGTCATCAAACTTATAGAAGCAGCTCTTGCTTCCAGTCGATTAAGTGCATGTACGAAGGCGAGTGCACTTGCCAGAATNATGTCTGTGTGAGCTCCACGCCCTGTAACTTGCTGTCCTTCATGTTCAACAGTTACACTAACCTCCCCTTGGGCATCCGTCCCTCCTGTGATTGCTTTTACCGCGTAGGAAGACAGTGTACAGTTTTGTTCAGTAATCTGCTTGATCGTGTTCAATGCAGCATCTACAGGGCCATCACCAAAACCTGCTTTGCGTATAACGTCGTTGCCCACTCTCATTGTTATCGTTGCCGTAGGCACAGAAGTCGTTCCGGAGGTGACAGTCAAATGCTGTAGTTCGAAGCGATTATTTTGTTTGCGAACATTGTTGGTAATCAGTGCCTCAATGTCTTCATCAAAGACCTGTTTCTTCACATCAGCAAGATGTTTGAACTCCTTGAAGATGTGATTCAGTTCTACATCATTAATTTCAAAGCCAAGCGACCTCACACGCTCACTCAATGCATGACGTCCAGAATGCTTTCCAAGAACAAGCTGACTCTGCCTTATACCGACTGACTGTGGAGTCATAATCTCGTAGGTTAAAGCATTCTTTAGCACCCCATGTTGATGAATTCCAGCTTCGTGTGCAAAGGCATTTGCCCCAACAATTGCCTTGTTGGGTTGAACTGCAACACCTGTGATTTGAGTCAGTAGGCGGCTTGTAGGGTAAAGCTGCTCAGTGACGATATTTGTTTGAAGATCAAAGTACTGCTGACGAGTATTCATAGCCATCACAATTTCTTCCATCGCAGCATTACCAGCTCTCTCACCGATACCGTTGATCGTACATTCGATCTGTCGAGCTCCAGCCCTNACAGCGGCAAGTGAATTAGCTACACCCATTCCCAAATCGTTATGGCAATGAACCGAGAAAACTACCTGATCTGTTTGATACACCTCATTTTTCAGCAGTTTGATCAGTTTATACATTTCATCAGGTGTGGTATAACCGACAGTGTCAGGTACATTGAGAGTAGTTGCACCAGCTCGCACTACAGCAGAGAAAAGCTTGACCAAGAACTGTGGTTCACTTCTGGTTGCATCTTCCGCACTGAACTCGACATAATCCGTGTGCTTGCGTGCAAACTCAACGGCCTCAATCGAGCGCTTGAGCACTTCATCCTCATCCATCTGCAACTTGTATTTCATATGCAGTTGGCTGGAAGCGATGAAAATGTGAATTCCCCAGTTTTCAGACTCCCTCAGAGCATCAACTGCTCGCTCAATATCTGAGAGACTGGCTCTGCAAAGTGAAACTACCTTCGCTCGACTAATTTGTTGTCCAATTTGCTTTACACTCTCAAAATCCCCGGGAGACGATGCTGCGAAACCTGCTTCAATCACATCTACTCCTAGTCGATCCAGTTGCCGAGCCAGTAGTAGCTTTTCTTTCGCGGACATGGAACAACCAGGGGACTGCTCGCCATCGCGAAGCGTAGTATCAAAAATTCGGATCGTTTCCATAAAGCTCTCCTCGACAGGAATCGATGGAACTCTGCACCATTACAGGTTCTAATGAGTAGTTGTATTGCGCTCCAATTCATTGCGAAATTGAGATCGCAACTAAAAATTATAAATTTAGCACTTGCGAAAGAAGATTCAAGCATCATCAAGTCTCAGACGCAACTAAAGGCAAGCCCAAAGCTTATGTCCTTGCTTGCGTCGTGCCGAGTCTGCCAGTATCTTAGCAAATTCTTTGCAAGCAAAAAGTTAAGATGTTCCGAATGAAGAAGACCCTATGTGTTCCAAATTTGCTCAACTCACGTGTAGCTAACTCCGGATGAAATCAGTCTCAAACAAAATCAATTTCCCTGAACTGGAATCTCGAATTCTTGAATTTTGGAGAAAAGAAAACATCTTCCGCAAATCGGTAGAGGAACGACCGGCTGATAACGAATTCATATTTTATGATGGACCTCCTTTTGCGACTGGTCTGCCACATTATGGTCATTTGTTGGCAGGAACAATCAAGGATGTGATTCCTCGCTATAAAACCATGCAGGGCTATCGAGTAGAGAGACGCTTTGGATGGGATTGTCATGGTTTGCCAGTTGAATACGAGATTGAGCAGACTTTGGGCTTGAAGGGACGCCCAGATATTGAAGAATTTGGAGTTGGGAACTTTAACGAGGAATGTCGCAAGATTGTACTCCGCTATGCAGGTGAGTGGCGAGAAACCGTAGAAAGAATGGCGCGTTGGATCGACTTTGAGAATGACTACAAGACAATGGATCTGACATTCATGGAGTCGGTTTGGTGGGTCTTCGACCAGCTCTGGAAGAAGGGACTCATCTATGAGGGCGTCAAAGTNATGCCCTATTCATGGAGAGTCTCCACCCCGCTTTCAAACTTCGAAGCAAATTTGAACTATAAGGACACCCAAGATCCATCGGTTACAGTCAAATTTGCCCTAACATCAGAACCAAATACCTCTATCCTCGCTTGGACAACCACTCCTTGGACTTTGCCTTCCAACCTTGCGCTCTGTGCAGGTCCGAACTTGAACTATGTCTGTTTGCAGCCCCACGGCAGTGAAGAAAAGTATTGGATCTGTGAAGGTCGCCTGTCGGCATACTTTGAAGAAGGCAGCTATCAAATTATTAAGCGGTGTGATGGGAAGGAGTTGGAAAGTCTAGCNTATGAACCAATATTCCGTTTTGCTGATGGGAGAGTTGATCTTTCCAAGGCACGACGTGTTTTATTGGATGAGTATGTCAGTGATGAAAGCGGTACAGGAATCGTGCATCAGGCTCCTGCTTTCGGTGAGGATGATTTAAGAATCTGTCAGCGTGAAGGCATTCCTGTTTTTGATCCTGTGGATACAGAGGGGAATTTCTGTAATTACATGGATTTTATCGCAGGAATGAATATCAAGGAGGCTGATAAAACCATTATTCGTCAGTTGAAAGAACAAGGCTCACTATTTCGGCAGGACACGATTCAGCATAGCTATCCATTCTGCTGGAGAACAGACACTCCACTGATTTACAAAGCCATCTCAACATGGTTTGTCAACGTCGAGGCAATCAAAGACCGAATGGTTTCTCACAACCAAAATGTTCATTGGGTGCCAACCCACATTCGTGATGGACGCTTTGGCAAATGGTTGGAAAATGCCAGAGATTGGGCGATAAGTCGTAACCGATATTGGGGTACACCATTACCCATTTGGCGGAGTGAGGACGGGGATATTTTATGTTTTGGAAACGTGGCTGATCTGGAGGAGGCTGTTGGTCAAAAAATTACAGATCTGCACAAGCATTTTTTAGATGCTCTATTNATCCACAAGAATGGGAAAACCTATCGACGCATTCCTGAAGTGCTGGATTGTTGGTTCGAGTCAGGTGCAATGCCCTACGCACAACAGCACTATCCTTTTGAAAACAAGGAACTATTCGAAGAAAATTTTCCAGCAAATTTCATCTGTGAAGGTCTAGATCAAACACGCGGATGGTTCTATACCCTGGTGGTTCACGCCGCGGCCTTGTTCGATGCTCCCGCATTTCGTAACTGTATCGTAAACGGACTGATTTTAGCAGAAGACGGCAAGAAGATGAGCAAACGCCTCAAAAATTATCCTGATCCAGTTGAGATGCTGGATCGATATGGAGCTGATGCGATCAGACTATACATGCTCAACTCTGTTGCAGTTCAAGGGGAATCTCTACGTTTTTCTGAGCAAGGCTTAGTTGAAGTAACTCGATCAGTGCTCTTGCCTCTTTGGAATTCGCTATCCTTCCTTTCAACCTATGCAGAAATAGATGGTTGGGAACCGACTGAAGCAAATCTAGCTGTAGAAAAAACGAATCCGTTGGATCGTTGGATTATGAGTCGTTTNCAAGGACTCATTGCGGAGGTTCACTCTGCAATGGATCTTTATGAATTGAACAAAGCTTCCGCACCATTTGTTCACTTTATCGACCTCCTAACGAACTGGTATTTGAGACGCAGTCGACGTCGCTTTTGGAAAGATGGCAGGGGGCAAGACAAGATGTCTGCCTATGCTACATTGTTCTTGGTGCTAAGAGATCTCTCNAAAATTATCGCTAGCTTCGTGCCTTATGTTGCAGAAGGAATCTATGAGTCACTTCGCAGGGAAGAGGATCCAATAAGCGTACATTTGGACTACTTTCCGGCAATAGATGAAAATTCAAGGGATTCAGAGTTGGAGGCAAGAATGGACCTTGTGCTTGCCGCAGTTAACATGGGCCGTGCTCTTCGAGCTAAGCATCAGTTGAAAATCCGTCAACCGCTACAAAGATTATTTTTGATAACACGTGATCCAGAGGCACAGAGAATTTTGAATGAACTGGATGCGCTGNTGTTGGATGAATTAAACATCAAGGAATTAGTCCTCACCGAAAATGAGGAGGATCTAGTTGGGTTGAGCGCACAGGCAAATTTTCGAGTTTTAGGGAAGCGTTTGGGCAAGCGTATGAAGGAGGTTGCTGATCAAATCAAGTCGCTTGACTTGGAAAACATTCGAAGATTGCAGGATGGAGGTAGTGTTACCTTACAACATACTGACGGAGAGGTTACGCTGACACTTGAAGATGTTCTTATTCAACGTTCACAGCGGGAAGGTCTGTTGGTAGAGTCTTCTGGTAGTGTAACCATCGCACTTGACACTCAATTGAATGAAACCCTAATCAAAGAGGGTCTTGCGAGAGAATTTGTGAACAAAGTTCAGCACATGCGCAAGGAACAAGACCTCGCGGTCATGGACCGTATCCTAATTAGGTACAAGTCCTCAGATATTGTGGGCGAAGCGCTCAATGCTTTCCAGGATTTTGTTTGCACCGAAACCCTTTGCGAGAAACTACTGCTTGAAGAAAACCACGGTAGCGAGTGGGACATCAATGGTGAGATCTGTACGATTGAATTACAAAAAATGAATCCTTCTCCTTGAGGCTACATGAAAAGTTTACTGTTGTGCTTAATGATTGGCTTTCTTTTAGGATGTGCAGCTGAACATGAATCAATAGTAAAAGTATCAAGCGAGAGTCAAAGCGGTGCTGCAAAGTTCTCTGAATCTGAAACCCAAAATGTTCTGATTTTTAATGAAAGCTCAGCTATTGTNTCTGAGCCGGAAGGATGCTGGACTCTCAGAGTCAGTTCCTTCAAACCAGTACAAGCTATTTATGTCGATAACATCTCAATGACTCTCGCTGGCGGGTCTTATGATTTTCTCTTTAAGATANCCTACTCACTGAAGTCTGAGGAAAAGAGTTTTACCATTGAGGTGTATACAACGGAGGGAGTGATTAAGCGCGAAGTACTATTGAAACAGAATGCCTCCTAAACCAATTTGTTACATGACTTAGACGATCTCTAGTGGTGGTATTTCTTCTTCAGGATCAACTTCCTGTACCTTCTCAAACCACACACTGAGTTGTTCTGCGTGACTGTCTAGACGAAATTTGCGACAGCAATCCAACATTTGGACAAAAACTTTATGCTGCGGCAACATAATGATTGATTGCTGATATTCCTGAATTGCTGCTGGACCCTGACGTTTCCCCTCAAGCATCATCGCTCTTTCCAAATGTTGATTGGCAATAGCCAAGCGATCTTTTTGCTTCTGTAAGGCAAGCTCTCTCTCGAACTCACGAATTGTTTTTGGATTCCCGAGCCCCTTGGCAACTTCCAAGGCTTCCTCTAAAACTTCTTCGTCCGCTTCCACGCTGATTACGAGTTGATATCCCAGCACAGATTCTTGCCAGTTATTCCTGTCAGCCGCAATTCTTGCCAAGGCCAGCCATTCCTGGCGGATGGTTCTCATCCCATCTAGTGCTTGCCGGTTTTTTGGATCCTTCAGTAGAACTTCACGAAAGCAACTCTGAGCTATATTCCACTCTTTAAACTCTAGAGATAGGGCCCCCAACTGCAAAAGTTGCTCTGGCTTTGTCATATCCAGTCTTAGATCATGTAGCAACTCCCAGGCTTTGCGTCGATTTTTTCTGAGTAAAATCTTGGCCTCCTCGAACAATCCTGCGACTTCATATTTTCCCTGGGATCGCCGCAGCATCTCGAAGCCAATGAAGAGATAACGACGTGACAACTGAATATTATTAGCTCGACGATAGGCTAATCCTAAATTGATCAGGGTGTAGCGATGATTTGGCACTTTTGCCAGTAAGGCAATGAGCTTTTCAACGGCAATTTTGGGTTGCTTTAGTGCTAATGAACAAAATAAAAAGCAACGCAGGTTTGCATCAAGAGGATTGCGCTGCACAGCCCATTCAAAAACTTTGAAGGACACAGCTTGATTTTGAGATAGTAGTTGATACCCAAGCGCACAGATCAGTTTGAAGGGTTCTTCTTTGTCTTGGGGTGATTGGGCTTCGTTCCATGCTAATTTTAATTTTGAGAATAGCTGACCAGGTTCTTTTGGGGTTTTTAGCCGTTTTGGTTCAGGTTGGTCAAATGCTTTCGGTTCTGGTTCCAGTTTGGCNGCTTCTTCTGCAGCTTCTTTTGCGGCCTCCCATGCTGCAAACTTTTCATTGAATTCCATATCAATCAGTTGGGCTAACTCATCTTCAAACGGGGGCAGGACAAAGCTAGTTCTGACCTCAAAGACACTGATTGAAAGCTTTGCATTGTCATCATACTGATAGCTGTGAGCTAGTGTTGCTGCAAGATTGTAGGATGCCCATTCGTAGTCCGGATCTACCTTCAGCGTATGTTTATAGTAGTTCTCTGCTTGTCTTGGCTGAGAGTGACGTCGACATAAATTCCCTAAAAAATTAGCTAATTCGGGGTTGTTAGGAAAGGAAACTAGTAAGCTCTGACCCAGAGATAACAGGTCCAAACCTCCTGCAGCTTCTGCATCCTCAAATTGTCTCTTAACAATTGGTATCGATTGCTGAGCATTAAGCTGGAGAGCCTTGTTGTACTCAACAGAGGCCCGGTCATAAAATCGGCTGTCCAACAACTGTTTGGCCTTTTTGATATGTGTCTGATAACTTTCATCTTTTGTCCCGCTTTCTCTGAAAATCTTCTTCAAAAATTCCATAGATACCTGTGAGGTTCTTTACTCGACCAAGAGTCGATCAGTCCGTTGATTGTGGAATGAATAGGGCTAGCATTCAGAATCATACGCACTTTTAAAATAGTGGTTTGATCTTATCAATCATTTTTGAACCCCCATCGTCCCATTCAAGTAGTGTATGACGAGTTTTACCTTCTTCAAACTCCAAGATCAAATATGGTGCGCTCGTCGCGATAACAAACCGAAAACGACTTTTTTCTGCGGGAAGTAGAGCTCGGACTGTCCACGATGCAGGATAAAGGTCAACTTGAAGCGCTTCTTGGGCCCCCCATGGAGCTGAATAATTTCGTTTCTTGATGGGCTCTGCAATCATTTCCAATTGGCTCAGAGATTGAGGCAGCCCTTGCTCTTCCAATTCCAAAGCCAACATCGACGCATAAATCGGGAATTTCACTTCCTTATCCTTCAAGAGCTCAGGCATGAGAAATCGCATGTGCAANATGATCAACTCTAGAGGTACCGTGCCCTGCTCAAGTTGTTGTTTAAAAATCCGAATTTCGCCNGCTCTATTGAGAACAGTCTCTGAAGTTGATCTCTGATAAGTTGTTGAAACCTGATATACATCTCTCAGATCTTCTTCAGTGTATTTTTGAATCTGACCAGTGTCTGTGAAAACAAGCTGTTTGCGAGTAAAGACTTCCCCATCAGGTTTAGTGTTGGCATTTTGTTCCAGCCATTGTTTTTTCTCATTTTGGTAAATTTGGAGAAAATTACTGTAACCTGTTACCTCTTTGCGATCTAAGTTCCAATGTTCGTAGCGTAAAGCGGACCCCTCTTGAAGCAGTGAAAGGTAGTTATTGGCTAGTAAATCCTGGGAAAATAGACTGTAAAAGACAAAAGACAAAATGATGAAACAAAATTGTTTTATCTGACAAACTGATTGACTATTCCGACAAACCATCTAAACCTTTCGAAATGATTTAAAATTCTATTTCCTTAATTTTACTCGGAGTCCCATAAATCAAGAGGGACATTCAGAGGGCAAACTATGGCGGTTTACGGCTACATTCGAATCAACTATCAGCGCACTCAGCCCAAAGGTTTTACCCTGGAAGAGCAGGAGTCACAAATCAGACACTTTGCAGCCGCAAGAAATCTTACACTTAAGAGAATAATCCAAGATGAAGCGGAAACCAGCGCAACTCTTGATCTATCTGGTCTTGCTGAAGTTTTGCAACTTGCTGAATCTGGTGAAATTACAACTTTGATTGTTCCTAGATTGGATCGATTGGTGCGAGTACTTCATCTTCATCAGCAAGTTTTACTGAAATTATGTCATGAGAGTGGTGTAAATCTAATCTCGATTGAGGAAAACGTTGAGACAGCAACCGCCTGCGGGCAACGTATTCTAAACATCATCGGCATTTTGTCGAAGTGGGAATCCCGCAGAATTTCTGATCGAACTCGTGAATTGATCGAGAGAAAGCGCCGCATTGGAGAGCGTGTGGGCCATGCTCCCTACGGATTTGTTTATCAGAATAAAAAACTGATCCCAGCCGAGGAGGAAGTAGAAATTGTTAAACTGATCCGTCAGAAAAGGGAGATGGAGCAACTCAGTTACAGCAAAATCGCAAAACACTTAAACCAGAATCTCATTCCCGCAAAACGCGGTGGCAATTGGTATACGGAAACTGTGAAAACGGTTTGCACAAATCCTGTTTACGGAGAGCCAATCCCGATTAGAGGCCGGATGCGCCGTCCTGATTAATTGGAATCTTTNTCCTGTGTCTAATCAAATATCCAAACGCTATCAAAATGAGTGTACAGTAAAACCATATTAACCACCTGGACTTCCCCCTATACCAAGAATTATATGCAGCCAATTTCACCACTGCACTCAAATGTCCTACCTCGAAGAGTTCCATCCTCCTCGTACGCACTTGACCTGTGGCATCCCAGTACGAACTGTAGCCACTATTTGTAGCAAAAACCACGGGCACACGATTCTCAAGACTTCTCCAACGCGTAATCATTTCCAGATAGTCAGCGGCATTGGATTTTCCAAACCAGGCTAAATTTCCACTCAACACGATCAGGTTGGCACCATTCTGAACCATTTTCTGAATAATCTCTGGTGAGAATCCGTCGAAACAAATGGGCGCCGAAATCTTGACATCCCCAATTGGCATAGCTGTAAATTCCTGGCCCGGCTCAAATTCTGAGATGTTGGGAATCATTTCCCTTAACCAAGCAGCCCAACTTGGAAACCAACTTGAACCTGGAATACTCTCTCCAAATGGGATTAAAAAGATTTTGTTGTAGCGTCCTGCAATCTCGCCTTCAGGGTTAAACAAAACTGAAATACCAAAAAACCGGTAACTACCGTTTGACTGCATTTCCCAGTCCACAGTACTGAGTAGAATATGTACCCGTTCTTCTCTGGCAAAATTTGAGACTAACTCTTTAGCAGAAGCATCTTTAAAAATTGGGGCTGGGAAGGTAGATTCTGGCCAAACAAGTATTCTTGGTAAATCTTTCTCTTCTCGATGGGTTTTCGCTAGGGCCTTTCTTGAATCATCCAACAAAGAATCAATATTCCGAATTCGTTCTGAGTAAGCTAGATTGGGATTAGAAGCAAGTTGTGCTAAAGAGAAATTGGGTTGTATAGATACTACCTCAATCTGTGCTTCTGACTTGAAATCATGCAACTCTATTATGCGCCACCTGCCATAGGCTCCAGCTAGCAAATGCGCTGTTATCAATAGTATTGTTGCGAACTTAACGTTGAACCACGCATCGTTTTGTTGCTTGAGGCAACGCCAGGCCAAGACGAATGTAAGATTACAGCCGACACTAAACAAGCTAAGTCCTGAAGAACCAATTATATCAGCGAACTGCTCAATATATGGGACTTTGTAGTAAGTGAATCCACCAAAACTCCATTCGAACAGACGAGGATAGTGAGGTTCCAGAATCAAAATCCAAAGAATACGGACAGGGAGGTCAGCCCATGAATGTTTAGGTAAAAATGGAAGCAAAAACCCAAAATAGGAGAAAAAAATCAGACCAACCTCGAGGCCATATCCAATAGCTGTGACTAAGACTGCTAGAGGTAGCGGCAGATGACCATAGACGTGGGCGCTGTTGGTGATGCAATAGCCCCCAATTACAGCACTGATGGATCCTGCAACGAAACTGTAACCAAGAATATTGAAAAATGATTTGCGCCTCTTTTGGGGAATTGAGAGGATTTCCTCATATAAAATTAACAATGGCACCAAAGAAATTAGCCCCAGTAATGGCAATCCGAACCCTGGGGTACTGAAACCAAACATTACCCCACTGCTCGCGGCTACAAGAAGTCTACGACCACGATTGCAGAATGCCCTCCTCGTCCAATGAGAATTAGTCATGATCAATCTTACGCCGCATTNTATTGATCACCCTATCTTGGTTGATGACGANGAATACTATCAATTGGTGTATCGGAAGGATAAAGGCTGGAGTCACTGTGAGAGCCGAAAAGAATGCTTGGCGAAGCTTCACTATCTTCGAGATGGATTTGCTCTCGGCAAGATCGATGAAGCTTCTTTTAGAGAAAGAGAAGCAAAATTAGTGCTGACATGGTGGATGCAAGGGCTCTGAAACATTACTTTTTTAATACGCCTAATTAATGTTATTCTGTGCCTGCATACCCTATTTTACAACAAAGATGTTCAGTGTTTATTCAGGAAATAAATGAAGTATTGCAGTACCCGTGGAGGTGTGAGTGAGCTGAATTTTGATGATGCAGTCATGATGGGCCTTGCCGAAGATGGAGGTCTATTAGTTCCCCAAGAGTTGCCAAGTATCAAAGAGAAACTCAAAGATTGGCGTTCGTTGAATTACAAAGACCTTTGTCTTGAAGTATTGGATTTGTTTGTGGGGGAGTCTGTTGACAGATTGGAATTAGAAGCAATGATTCGACAGAGCTACAGAGGTTTTCGAATATCAAGCATCACCCCAGTTGTTCCAGTATCTCTGATACATGTACTAGAATTATTCCATGGCCCCACCTTCGCTTTTAAGGACGTGGCTCTTCAGTTTTTGGGGAACCTGTTTGAATCTCTGCTGAACAGACGTGGTGAACGATTACGAATTCTAGGTGCAACTTCGGGTGATACTGGTAGCGCTGCCATTCATGGGGTGCGACACCGTAAGAATCTCGAAATCTATATGTTGCATCCTTTTGGCCGAGTCAGTCCTATACAAGAGCTGCAGATGGTTACAGTGACAGATGAAAATGTACACAACCTTGCTGTGGATGGAACCTTTGACGATGCTCAAAATATTGTCAAAGCCCTTTTCAACGATGTGGAATTTAAAAAAACTCAGCGATTGGGGGCTGTCAATTCAATCAATTGGGCTAGAGTTCTCGCCCAAATTGTNTATTACATATATGCTCACTGTCGTGTGGCGCCAAGTGCTGAAAGTCCAGTTATTTTCTCAGTGCCAACCGGAAATTTTGGAAATGTACTGGCGGGATATTATGCCCAGCAAATGGGGCTACCTGTTGAGAAAATAATTGTAGCCACTAATTCAAATGATATTCTCCATCGTCTGTTCAGTAAGGGTGAATACTATCAAGAAGATGTACAAGAAACGCTTAGCCCATCAATGGATATCCAAATTTCAAGTAACNTGGAACGTTACCTCTACGACTTGTGTGATAAAGATCCTAAAATTTTACGAAATTGGATGANNGAATTTCAGTCTTCGGGGAAATTAACGCTCATCGGAGATTATCTAAAGAAGGCTCAAACCCAGTTTGAGTCAGTCCGTGTGGATGATGAGGAGACTGTAGCAACCATCCGAGAGGTGCATTCAAAGCACGGTTATCTGCTAGATCCCCATTCTGCGGTTGGGTATGCCGCAGCGCAAAAGATTTCATCATTCAGTCCTGTAATCAGCTTNGCATGTGCTCACCCTGCGAAGTTTGCTACCGCTATCGAGCGAGCCACAGGAAATCCTCCTCCAGAACCCTCTGAATTGGCCAATCTACGTAACAGGGACACAAGATGTCATCGTTTACCGGCAACTTCTGAGGCAGTCCGGGATTTCCTGGAAAAGACTGCTCATAAGTATGACTGATTCAATTTCTTACTCCCAGTTTCGTAAAGATCCACGAGCTTCCTGGACAATTCGACTCAGCCGAAATCTGCAATATCAACTCTTCAAATTCGGTTTGTGGTTGGGAGATCGACTTACGCTAAGNCAACTTCAAAAGATTGGTCGTGGAATTGGTAATCTTGCTTATTGGTTACTTTCCAAGGAGAGAGGAATCGCAAGGGTCCAACTGGGGCGTGTCTTTCCGGAGGTCTCTGAATCCAATCGTTCCCAATGGGTGCGCGAATGCTTCAAGCATTTTGGGATGCTGTTAATGGAATTCTTTGCCCTGAACCATTTGATGAAAAATCATCAAGAGCATGTGATTGTGGAGGGGTATCCAATCGTTGAGCAGGCGTTAGCAAAAGGGAAAGGTGTGATCTTTGTGGGACTTCACATGGGGAACTGGGAGATGCTTCTGCCNTTTGCAGCAGAAAAAGGACACTATGCTGCCTTGGTGACAACGAACGTTCCAGATGAACGTCTGAATGAGTTGATCCGACAACATCGACAGAGGGGTAATCTCGAGTTGATACCAAGGGGTGATCCTAAGACGATGCGCAAAATTCTTAACTGTTTCAAACGAAATGGAATTTTGTTTCTGGCTGTAGATCAGGACACAAATGTTCCAAGTGTCTGGGCACCTTTTTTTGGAATGTTGGCTAAGACACCGGTAAGTGTTGCTCGGTTTGCTATGAAAACTGGGGCTCCGGTATTAGGATTTACGACATTGCGGCAACCTGATGGTAGTTTTGAGGTAAAGATTTATGACTGGGGTAACTTTCATTCAGAATCCAAAGTCCTGGAGGAAGATCTCTACAGAATTACTCGGTGGCTCAATCAAAGAATTGAGGAATTAATACGTATCGATCCTCCCCAATGGGCCTGGTTTCATCGTCGATGGCGTCATCAAGCTTCCGCAGAAGATGAGGCCTTTTCCCTGAAGATGGAGCAAAAGTTTGAGGGAGGAACGAACTAACGATGGCGTTTGTAGTCTCAAGGCAACGAAAAATATTTTACGATCTTGATGGCGAACGAGGACCATACCTTTTGCT
Organism: Deltaproteobacteria bacterium; assembly: GCA_002683655.1. Lineage (GTDB taxonomy): Bacteria > SAR324 > SAR324 > SAR324 > NAC60-12 > JCVI-SCAAA005. The sequence continues at coordinate 10,846 of NYTS01000018.1, read as the reverse complement.
CTATCCTTCGCTTTGGATGGATCTGCAATCTTGGGAAGAAGCAGGATATCTTGACGTGTTGCAACAAGAGTATCGTGTTTTGAGAATGGATCCGCTTGGACAGGGAAGAAGTGATGATTCTGATGATGTCTCCGATTATTTGCCAGCAGCACGATTGCAAGATCTCTGTTGCTTGTTGACTACCCTTGAATTAGATAACGTGCACTTTCTTGGAATCGGTGAGGGTGCACGTATGGGCTACTTGCTCTCAGCGTGGGAACCGAATCGTCTTCGTTCAATGGCGGTTCTGGATGGACACCCCTACATTGCTGAGGAATATGAAAAGAAGACTNGGCAACAGCATGTAGACTGGGTCAAAGTGCAGGATTGGGAGAAGCTGCGTCAGGAACTTGGTTTGAAAGAATTATCAGATCTTCAATGGGATAGAATTCAAAAAGTAAAAAGCAGCAACCGAGTTGCTGCTATGCAAGCAGAAATGCAATGGCCAGGAGTGGACCAAGAGCTTCCCCCTGCCCCAAGTGCTCCCGGTATGCTTTTTACCAGCACTCGTGAGCCCAGCTTCATGAAAATGCGTGAGGCAGGAAGAAACTGTGCCTACTGGCGATATCATATTTTTCACCAACTTGAATATCGTGAGGGTCTTCTTGATTCGGAGATTTTGCTTCCAGCCTACTTGGATTTTGTCAGGCGACAACGTTGGGTNCCAAGGAGTTGTGAGGGAGGCTATCTTTGATCCAATTGGTGTTGAGGCTCTGTCTGTTAACCACCTTTAGCTTCGCGGTTCTAGCTCAGGATGCGGTGGCTACTCTCTATTTATCGGAAGGNGTAGTTGAGGTCACTCTATCCAAAAGTATGCGAATAACTCAGGGACGTGAAGGTTTGCTGCTTTACGAAAGGGATCTGGTCCGTACAAAAGTAGATGGGAAAGTAACGATTCCATTTCGTGATGGCTCTGAGATTCGGTTGTTTGAAAACACAGAATTTCAAATTCAAGAAGCTTTTGAACAAGGAGTGGGAGAGCGTACCTTCCGAAGAAAATTATTGCTAAGATTTGGAGCATTCTTGAGCAATTTTTTTGGCAGGAGTGATCATACACTCACCGAAACCCCTCATTTTCAATTAAAACTCGAGGGAACTTCCTTTAATAAGCAGGTGTCGAAAGAGCAAGAATTGGTGGCTCTTTTCTCAGGGAAGCTACTCGTTCAAAACGTTCGAGGAAAAGCACTTCTGGAGCCGGGAGAGGTGGTCCTTGGTGTCAACCGAGGTGAAATACTCTCTGACCGAATTGAAAAGTTGACTCAACAATTTCAGGTACAGGCTGAGCCAAGCGAACTTGTAAGTGGGCGCAGTTCTCAAAAGCTACTGCTTCGGATTCAAGCACGTGAGCCGAAAGGTGAAGCAATTGGTGCTGGATTACCACTTCGTATTTTGACGGATGGTGAAGGAGTCCGTTTTCCTGAAGGGGTGCGCTTGGATGAAGAAGGAAAGGCTGAGGTCGAAGTTCGATTGCTTGTGCCAGATCGACTGTATCGGAAGGGCTTTTTACGTTTCACCGTCATGGTCGATGATCCTCTAGGTTTAAAAATCTCAGGAACTGAGATTGAAATTCGGAAGCCCGGTGATNTCAAACGCTTAGAGATTGATGCAGATACCGGTAAAATTCTGCCGGGGAAATGACCTTGTGGTTGTTTTTCTGGACTTTAGGTGCTTTGAGNCTCGGTTGGCTAGCAGAGCGGTGGTGGTGCCAAATACTTCAAGAGGCTGAAATCCCTCGGCCATCTCAGCGTTGTTCGTTGTGTCTTGAAATGCTGACAGGCTGGCGTAAGTCGCTGTTTTTCAATGCCTTGAAAAACAAGGGAAGATGTCTGAAATGTAGGGCAAGTTCGCCATGGTTAGCTTTTGGGTTCCCACTCGGAATTTGGCTAGGATTTTGGCCTGACAGACCACAAGAGCCTTGGCAACTTTGTCAGGAACTGCTATTGCTCTGGTCTTTGCTGCTCATCGCAGCAATTGACTGGCATACGATGTGGATTGAATACCGCATTGTCACCCTGACACTATCTCTCCATTTTACGATTTTGTTATTGAATGAACCAGGTTCAGTTCGTGGGGCAGTTTATGGTGCTCTACTTGGGGCAGGTGGACTGTATTTGTTAGGTGTACTTTATGAGGCCCTTCGAGGTAGAGCAGGACTTGGAGATGGAGATCCTGCGGTCATGGCATTGATTGGCGCTTGGACCGGTCCGGAGGGGCTTGTTTTTGTTATCTTTGTGGCAGCGATCAGTGGATCNCTATTTGGTGGTTTATGGCTGCTAAAGAATCGACAGAATTGGCGAGAAACCCCAGTGCCTTTTGCTCCTTTTTTGTGCCTGGGAGGTCTAGTAGTGCATTGGACATATCCAGAAATTCTCGACCAATGGCCTCTGTATCAAATTTTCTGAGTTTAGATAAAAGATGAGCCGATGAAGGCTAAATACCAAACCATCTGCTGGTTGATCACTTCGATACTAATGCTTTTTCCAATGAGCGTGAACGCTCAGGAAGAACCAATGAGTATCTCTGGGGTGGAACTGCTACGCAAAGGTGAGCAGGTCAGCATCACGCTGCAAACCAGTGGCAAACCGATCTATGAACTTAATGAAAATCTCAAAGCCCGTACCTTGGTTGTCAAATTTCGCAACACTACGGCCGCCTTTGCTGATGGACGTCGTGATCGATTGTTCAATGATCCTCAGATTGAGGGAATAAGGTTTTTGGATATGGAGCCTGACACTTGGGCCCAATTCAAGCTCCGTAAGGATGATTTAATCTTTGACATGGTGCCAGGCAGTAACCCTGGACAATTGGTCTTCAGATTCCGCCCGTTAATTCAACTACCTCCCGTCACACTCCCGCCAGATCCAGAGCCAGCAACTATTGCCTTGGAGGCTTTGGACTACGACGACAGCAATCCAAATTTTACGAGTCTGACCTTCTCGTTCACAGGTCCTCCTCGCTTGTTTGTTCTGGAAAACCCTCAGGATCGAACGGTACGCTTACGGTTTGCGGATACAGCACCGGGTGATTCATTTACGCTGACACCCTATGAAGATGGTCGTGTACGGGTCGATGAATTGACCACTGATCCTAACCAGGTGTTTGTCACCTTGGGGCAGATTGCGACAGATTTCAGGCTTGAAAAAGATGAGCTCTCAGATCCTGCTCGTTGGGTGATTCGAATCTATGGTCAACCCATTTTTCAAGACATTGCTATTGAGGAGGAAGATTCTTCATTGACACCGGATGAAACTGCCAAGTTAGATCGAGAAAAACGCGTTCGCAACGCAGAAATTAGAGCGGCTTATCAGCAAGGTGAAAACCATTTCCGCAAAAGTGAATACGACCTGGCCATTGAGCAGTTTCAGAAAGCGTATGCAGCTGGAAAAAATGGTATTGGTGAATTTGAGGATGAATGGAACCCATTAGCCATTCAGTCTTTGTTCAGGATTGCGGATACCAAGTACACCCAATTGGAAAGACGACGAGGAAGGAACTATCATCAAGCGATCGATGATTATACAACAGCAATCAGAGTGGCAAATTCGACAGATATAGCCAAAGACTTGATTCCGCATGCTCAGTTCCGAATAGGTCGAAGTTATCAGCAGATGCGCTTCAGCCAAGAGGCGAACACGAGCTACGAACTTCTGAGAAGAGATTTCCCCTCCTCCTACGAAGCACAGGAATCCTCCTTCTGGCAAGCATTGAATCAGATCGCTCGACGAGAATGGGGCCAGGCGATTATGCAGTTTGAGGAATACCTCAAGGCGATGCCAAATCCAAAGTTCATCCATATCGCTTACTACAAGATTGCGCAGGCGTACTACCAACAACAAAAATTCCCTGAAGCTAGAGACTTTTTTGATCGAGCCCGGGCACTAGACAGTCGCTACGTTCAGGAAGATCCCATGTTGCTCTTCCACATGGGAGAGACCTACTACGAAAATGCAGACTACGATGTGGCTCGAGAAATTTTCCAACTGTTGCTAGATCGCTATCCTGACGCAGATTTCTCAAAATTTGTCGCACTGCGGTTAGGTGATTTTCTGAGGGATGAGGGTAAGGAGGATGAGGCGATCGCTGCCTACAGCAATGCCATTCGCAGCTACTCATTGGAGATAGCGCTGATGGGCAAGCTTCGTATTGCCAACATCCAGGCAGAGCGACCCTACTCCGATGAACATCGCCAAGCGCTGAGAACCTATGATGAGATCATTACACTTTATCCGGATTCTCCACAGGTTGAGGAAGCAAAATTGCGCAAGGGGTTGACGCTCACACTCTACGGAGCATATCGGGAGGCGATCGCTGCGCTGGAAGGCTTCATGGAGGAATATCCTCAGAGTATCTACGTGCGCCGCAACATCATCCAGGAGAATATCGACGAGAACTTGAAGGGGCTAGTTGATCGTGCCTACCAGCGCCAGGATGATTTGGGTGTCGTCACGATTTATAGAGATTACCAGGCTAAGTACCTACTCAACTTCCGATTTGACACGACATTATTTCAGGTGGCCCACGCACATCAGAAACTGGGTTTTCATAATGAAGCAATGGACCTGTACCGGTTTCTGGAAAGTCGTGTAGAGGGTCCTATGTTAGAATTATTGCAATTGCAGGCTGCTGAGGCCTTGATTCAAGCAGATGATTTTCAGCAGGCTCGAGATCAGCTAGCCCGTTTCCTTCAGCGGTATCCAGATAGTGTTTACGATGCAGACGTTCGTAAGAAGCTTGCCGATGTTTACAAGCAAGCCAAGGAATTTGAGAGTGCAGCCCTTGTTTATGAGCAGGCAATTGAGAAATATGAACAAGACACGGATCTGCTTCAAGCTGAGGTGGTGCCAGAACTCTATTATGAACTGGGCTTAATGTATGAAGAGATGGGGCGTTATACCGAGGCTGCGGAGGCTTTCCAGAAATCCATCGCCACATACAATCATCCGCTTATTGAACCGGATGTCCCAAATTATGTTATACAAAGTCATTTCCGTGCGGCAGAGATGCTTTATAAAGTCCGAAACGATGAACGAGCTCTGGCTCAATACGAGCAGGCAATTGTGACCTACACCAATTGGCCTGATGAGCGGGTACAGGAGCAGATCAACTGGGCTCGATACCAAACTGGAGTACTGCATAAGGACATGGGACAACTCCAACAAGCCTTGGAAATTTTCGGCGATTTGATGGAAAAAAACCCAGCCTCCCCTACTTTGTGGCAACAGTTGTCTAGTGAACAACATCAGGCATTGAGCCGTCAGTTGGCTTATGAAAACTACCTCAATGACTAAAAATTCCTTGAAACTCAAACATAGAGACCTTAAGGTTAAAGGCTTACTTTCTGGGGTGTAGCCAAGTGGTAAGGCAGCGGGTTTTGATCCCGCCATGCGCAGGTTCGATCCCTGCCACCCCAACCATCCTTCCTTTGAATACGCATTTCCGATTCTCTCGCTTTAAAGGAGTCTAAGAACGACCAATAACCAGACTCTTACCAGACAGGTCCTGAAACCCTTTTTTGAAGGGGGGGTCTCTCAAACACTTCGGTCCGTTTCTTCCCAACGGATTTGTTCTCTGAAGTCATCGATCGCCTGTCCAGCTGACCTCCATCGGAAAAGCGAAGGACGTTGATCCGCAGTCCTTACGTTTTTGCTGATGTTCATGCTATCTTCAATTTCTCCAATAAAATCAATCGATAAATTGTTCAGACCCAATGGGAAAGTGTTTTATGGGTGGTGGATTGTTGCCATCGCAGCACTGATTCAATTTGCCGGAGGAGTATTGTGGATGCAGAGTTATGGGCTTTATACGGTCGTTCTGCATGAAGAATTCAGCTGGAGCATGACGTTCCTTTCAGGGGCTTTTGCTCTGACTCGTGTGGAAAGTGGTTTACTTGGTCCCCTGCAGGGCTGGTTAGTCGATCGATATGGTCCAAGAATCATTCTGACAGTCGGGCTTGCCATGTTCGGCATTGGGTTACTTTTGCTTTCGCAAACTGACTCGCTACTTTCCTACTACCTCATTGTGTTTGTTATTTCAGTTGGAGTCAGCCTCGGTGGATTTCACACTCTGATGGTATCTATTGTTAACTGGTTTCAACGGCATCGAACCAAAGCGGTTGCTTGGTCACAGATGGGATATTCTATTGGTGGACTCTGCGTTCCTGTTGTTGCCTGGGGAATGGAGTGGGATAATTGGCGAACAGTAGCTATGATTTCGGGAGGAATTATCTTTTTGTTGGGTATTCCCGCGGTACAGTGGATTCGTCATCGCCCCGAAGAGAGAGGTGAACTAGTCGATGGAATGGTGAGCCAGGAAGCACTAGAAAACAAAGCTGGAGGTGGAGAAACCTCATTCACATGGCGACATGCAGTGCGAACCCCCGCTTTTTGGTTGATTTCAGCCGGTCATGGTATTGCGCTTCTTTCAGTTTCATCAGTGATCGTCCACATGGTCCCTCATTTGATGAAGGGAGTCGGTTTGGGATTGACGGAAGCAAGTCTGATCTTCTCCTCGGTGAGCCTTTTTCAGTTGATCGGCTTGGGGATAGGTGGGTTCTTGGGCGATATTTTCAACAAGAGGCTGATTGCAATGACCTGCATGCTGTTCCACGGGTCTGGAATGCTGATTCTGGCTTATTTTGAAGCTTTCCCGATGTTAATTCTAGCCTGTGTACTTCACGGATTGGCTTGGGGAACTCGGGGGCCATTGATGGTTGCTATTAGGGCGGATTACTTTGGGCCACGCTCCTTTGGGACAATCATGGGAATATCCTCTTTGATTGTTATGCTGGGTATGATGGGTGGGCCAATGATTTGTGGTGTGATTGTCGATACCTATGGTAGCTACGAAATGGCGTTTCAACTAGTGGCTTTCCTCTCTTTAGCAGGAGCGTTGAGCTTCTTCTTTGCTAAAAAGCCCCAGAATTTGAATGCTGCATAGCGGAAACGCCAAGATTTCTTGAATGATTGCTTAAAGTAAAGCCTAACGGCCTACCCTCATTTTCCATTGAGCAAACGCCTCCTGATTCTCTTCTTTTGTAGGGGGATAAAGTCCAATGATGGACGCACCTCCCCGAACTCTCTCCACCACAAAATCCTCAAATGCAGTCATTTCAACAGCTTCCTCTGCAATCTCTTCTACCAAGTGGACTGGAATGACAATCACACAGTCGTCATCTCCAACCAAGATGTCACCAGGAAAGACGGCTACATCTCCACAACCGATGGGTACATTAAGGTCCAAGGCCTGGTGTAAAGTTAGATTCGTTGGAGAACTGGGCCGTTGATGATAAGCAGGCATTTCAAGTTCTGCGATTCTCATTGCATCGCGAAATCCCCCATCGGTCACCACTCCGGCAACTCCTCGCTGCTGCAAGCGGGTGATCAGAATATCGCCCGCACTAGCTGCTCTGGGGTCTTTACGGCTGTCAAATACCAGTACGGAGCCAGCAGGGCAGGTTTCGATAGCAACTCGCTGAGGATGATCTGGTTTTCGGAACTCCGTCAATTGATTCAGGTCTTCTCGGGCAGGGATATAACGTAGTGTAAAGGCCGGTCCAACCATGTTCCGTCCTTTGGGTGAAACTGGATGGACTGCCTGAATTGTTTGATTACGGAGACCTCTTTTGAATAGAGCGGTAGCGAGAGTTGCGACTGAAACCCCCAACAACTTGTTCCGAGTAGTTTCTTTCAATATGGATTCACCCACGATTTCCTAAAGATTTAATGTTTATTATGAAAAACATGTTGGCAATTTTGCGAGATGCATTGCTCTGTTGAGCTCAATTAGACTCAAGGGGTGAAAGCATCCCAAATTTTAGCTGATCGTTGTGCAATACGTTCAATATCCTCCTCCAGAAGATATCCTTCCTCAACCAATGCCTCTCCAGCTTCTCGGAGCTTCAGCAAATAGTCTTCAAGTGATTGATAGCGCTCCTCGATAGACAACCTAGGATCACCAGAAGTATCACGATGCTTTCTCGTTGCTGTAAAAGGAATGGTCGAACCAGCAAGACCCCCAGTGATCCCATTGAATAAACCAGGGTTGCCACGTTCAGCGTGACGAAGATTCCAACCCGTGTAGGTCGCCAGTGGAACAGCCAATTCAGGTAAACGAATTCCAGCAATCTCATTCAAGTCTGCGTTCAAACTAGACACAAAGGCTGGAAATTGTGATCCTTGTAAAGCAGGTAAAGTTACAGTGTGACCCTGCTCCAGTTCGGGTCCGTAGTCTAATCGCTGTGCCCTGGCAAGCCGCTCAGGTGGATTCAATCCAGGGAGTTTCGCAAAGCTAGGCATCACATCTTTGGACTCCTGAGCTGAACCGTCTTCTAGTCGAGGATGCCGACTGGGAGGAGGAGGTGTTCCATCAGCGACCCACTGATCCAAATTCTGCAGAACGGAGCGAAGCAATGGGCTATAGTCCATGCAACTGAAAAGTTGTTGCCCACGCCATCCATCAGATTCACGAACTTCTTCCAGCGGAAAGGAACCAACTCCGTGTTGGGTCCCAGAAAAATGGTACCGACGCACATATTCTGAGTCTTCGGGCAGATCTGTTTTATTTTCCAAGTCAGTGTGAATCAAGGCGGCATCGCCACGCCAATACTCTGCTGACGTATTTGTGAAAATGATCTTGGGCAGGTGGCTCTTTTGGCGGGTGCTATCTAGAAGAGAACCGCCCTTTCCTGTGAGTGGATCAATTTGAAGACTGTCTGAACAAGGAAACAATCCAGGTAAGACATAACAAATATCCTTCGAAGGTTGTCCAAACCGCAGATTGAACTCACCCTTCATACCTCCGGCTACATGGGGAATCAAACCATCCAAAGCTTGCCGGCCAGCTTCATCAGTATTAATGCCAGTGTAGAGATAGGTTCGAAGGAAGCGACCACTCTGAGACTGTCCAAAAGCATGTGCTCGCCTCAAGGCTCCGGCACAGGGATTCCCTTCCGATGTTGAGCCATATTTCAGGAAAGACACCATGTCTCGCATAGCAGCAAAGCCCAATCCGATGATTCGACTACCTCTTGTTGTATAGACCAGTTCATAAATCCGTCCGGGTTGAAATCCTGATTCCATGAAAACATGGCATGGTTCAGGTTCTTGCTCAAATGTTCCTCGGCGAACAAATCTCCACTGATCACGGGGAATAGGTTGCCCGGTATCATTGGGATGATCCTTAACAAGCATCTGGGCTTCTGCTTCATCAGGATCTGCGGGTGGATGGGGAAGGTGATCCTTGTGAGAGAGCAATTGCCATTGGCTTGCCTGTGCCTCTTGTTCCTGAAACCAACAGAGGATTCTTCCTTCAAGAGGCTGACCTTGTTCATCCAGTGCTGCTGGAACTCTCATCCCAATCAAGCCAGGTGTGGGAGGTACGTCTGACTGCCATCCCCCAAAAACCAAAGTGTAGCCCTTTCGCAATAGGAAACCATTGCCAGGCTCCACTGGCATCAGCGGATCTTGAGATCTTGGAACGCTGTTGAAAGTCAAGACAGTCTTGGTTCCGCGATTGACCACATCATAGAGAATTGCGCCATTGCCACGTGATGGATTAGTTGGATGCAACATCACGAAGTCCGATTCAAATGCAACCCACCCACGTTTGTTGGTTGGAGCTAACTCTAAATCGACAATCGCTGAATTCGCAGTGTGTTGAGGGTCTACTTCATAATGAGCAATTCCATGCAGCAACTCGTAGCTGCCAGCATCTCCGAACTCCATTCCGGAGGCAAAGCGCTCCTGATGAGTGATTTCTAAACGAACCAAGGGCATCGAGTCCTCTATGAAAAGCGTTTCGGAACTTTCAAAAAACTTCTACAAGCCTTCGATCAAGAAGAGCTGTCGCTCGACTCCACCTTCGAGTTTGGCCAAAGCTCCCTTGTACTCCTCACTTCCATAGGCTTTTTTGGCGGCTTCCATACTATCAAACTCCATTACTACAGCGCGTAAGGGCTTGTTTCCTTCTTTGCTAACAATTTCAGATCCTCTAGCAAGCGGGGTGGCTCCATGAGCTTGAAGTGCTGGTAGGGCATCAGCTGCATAAGCCTTCAGTTTCTCTGTATCGTGAATTTCGCTGTAGATTGAAATCAAATAAGCTTTGGCCATCAGTATTTTCTCGACAAGAGTTTAGCAATTCCTGACTGAAGTATCCTTCAGCAGGTGTAAAAATTGTTCATGTGAAAAACCATCGAAATTTGAGGTTCCGCTTAACATTGTGCAGCAGCTTGGCACATTACACCCAACTTGGCTGTGGCCAGTTCTTCAGAGAGGAATCCAAGCCCACAGTCCGGAGCAATCACGGGCCGGTCCCGATCAATATGTTCAAGAGCTCCGTTGATTCGCCCTGTCACATCCTCCACACTTTCCAACCGATTTCAAGCAATTGCAATAGTACCGAAGATGATCGTCTTCTTTTCAAATAATTCCAGCAGTTTTAGATGATTTGCACAGTGGGCATCCTCAATGGAGATTTGATCAAAGTTGAGTTGGTCCATTTCATTGGCCAGTTGGTGATAATTATCAGGATCAGCTTTTTTGTGATCCTTTTCGTCCAGAAAATTTAGATAACCACAGCAAATATGGACAATTTTGCAAACTTCCTTGGGAACTCCATGAAAGCAGCGCTCAAGCATTTCAAAGCCAAAAGATCTGGCATCTGCGACCTGCCGAGCAAAGAGGGGTTCATCGACTTGTACATATTTACAACCAGCGTCGAGGGGTTGGCGCAGTTGCGTCGTTTAGACAAATGAAGTAATCTCCGAAATTTGGAGAACTAACGATGCAATGTCCTCACTGTGCTCATCCTG
>NYTS01000017.1 GCA_002683655.1 Deltaproteobacteria bacterium | reverse complement strand
CAATGCCATGGCTTCATCCCACACATCCGCCCACGAGGGGCAGAGAAAAAAGAGAGGGAGACCAATCCCAAGTTCAAGGCGCGAAGATGGGCCTTCGAGTTGACTCACTCCTGGTTCAATCGTTTTCGAAAGTTGATTCCCAGGTATGAAGAAACTGACCGCTCCTAGCAGGCCTTGACTAGCTTAGCGGCAGCAATGATCACTTTGAACAAGGTCATGTCTATTTATGGATAAGCTTTTAGTTNCCCCAAGCTCCGTGGAATTCATAGGCAACAGCTGGTTGATCACCAACAACCCATGCATCGCGTCCAGGCTGAATCGCATAGGCGTCTCCACCCGAATAAGTCACCTCGGTTCCATCGTTGTGACGACAAGTTACTGTCCCCGAAACAATCACCCCGATGTGATTGGCTTGACAACTTTCAGTGCCAACAATCGGTTTGATGTCTTTTGACCACTTCCAACCTGGTTGCACTGTAAGTTTTATTACTCTTTGACCACCGACATTAACTGTCTCAACCCTCGCGTTGCTTGGGGTGCTGACCTCGTCAGCATTACTGGCGAAATTTTTTACCTCAATAGAAGCCATGAATCCACCTAAATGAATATGAATTGCGAAGAATGGCAGGACATAAATGCTCCCACTAGCTTAGAAATAAAATCCGTTAACAGGTTAAAGACAATCGTACAAATTAAAATTAAATGAAATAAAATGTATACGGACCTAAATCACTCCATAGGAGTTCACAAGCCAAGCGAAAACAAGTACGTAGAGAACCAAGACCAAAATTAAAGAATAGTACGTGGGGTTCATGTGCATTACTCCTGTAGAAAAAATTTTGGACGATTGCTCAAGGCTACTCAGCCAATTTAGAAAGCCTCACTATCTGAAATGAATTGGAAATACAGATAACGAGGTAAAAAAATATCAATTAAATGTTAGCTAATGGCAAGGTAAGTTCCAAAATCAGCTAAGTAGCAATCAAATTATCGGGTAATGACAAGAAAGTTTCTGGAGAGTCGCGAACTTTCTATGTCGTTTTAACGGAAAGAAACCCTCTTGCAAAAGCAGGCTCCAGACCGGTGNCAGCAAATTTTTTTCACAAAAAAATATAATTGATTGTAAATAAAATCAGCAATCTAGTGGGAATTTTGATTATACTTGAGAATCATTTGTATCGAGCATTTCCTCGAACTTTCTCGCCCTGACCTTCTTCACGATAAAATCAATATTCTTGATGGTCTTTCGGAGTTCCTCGTCTTTTTCAAGACTACTCTTTGCTTGAGTCATGCTTTGGATGATGACCCCGATGACCAAATTTAAAATTACTAGACCACTGATGATGATGAAGCTAATAAAATAGAATACTGCCATCAGCGGCATTTTTGCAGGATTTACACACAATTCTGGGTTGTCCCCATAACCATACTCCGCACAGCTGTACATCTGAATGTACATCATGTCGGTCCAGTCCTCAAAAGTGGCAGCCCGAAATAAGGACACCATGCTGATTGGGAGATCTCCGAAATGGATGGGGTCATTTTTTGAAAAAACTGTAGTGCCAATTACCCCATAAATATAAATCAGGAGTAAGAGTAGAATACCCACAAAGCCAATGGGTTTGGTACTCTGAAGAAGTGAAATGACGATNATTCTNAGTTGGGGAACTTGGCGNAAAATTCTTGTGAANCGTANNAGTCTGATNACCCTGAGGACGAATGGATANGANCCAAAAGGTAGAAATGANCCNACNACAAGGANGCNATCAAAGANGTTCCATCCATCNGAAAAGAANGCTANNGGNTTATTCCATTTTGGTAANAANCGAATAAGNANTTCGANNANAAAAATATACTTGATGANCGTGTCNATTGAATAGAACAAGNTGGGATANTCTCGTAACNAANGNTTCANTGGTTTCTAANCCCACNACNANNCCTGTCAAAANAATNAANANNTTNNTNGAGTTTTGAAACCATTGGCTTTGCTCAATNTTGNTNANCCANCGAAGGNGACTAGNNGTGGGTTGGTCATACTNTATNCCNGGNTCGACNCCAAGATTCTCNAGCANNAANTCGTANACNATTTTTTCCTCATCNGTGAANTCATCATCGGAGAAGATGATTTCTTCGACCATTGTTCGAATACTGATTTTTTGCTGATCATCGATGTTGTTCAGCTTTCTGAGATTCCCACCTACTTTCTGAATCTGGCTCTCCAGATCAAGGTCTTTAAGGTTTTGGTAGGCCTCATTGTAATATACTCTAATATCTGGACCCATGTACTTGATCCAGATCTCGGCGAATTCATCGATGCTGGCAAAATCAGAGCTTGAAACATAGTTCAGAACATTAAGGTACTCGAATAATTCAACACTTGGCTCAATCTCATAGGTATTAATCTGGAGCAGGCTTTTGGCGAGATCATAGAATTTTCTCTCTGAGGAGAGGACTTCATCATCTGCAAAAATGATTTCCTCAAACATGAGAAGAATTTCTTTTTTTGCAGCATCCTCCTCTCCCTGCAAGCGAACCAAGCATTCGCGAGTCAGTTTAACTTTTTGACCATCAGTGAGATTGATTAGTTGTTGATTTGCCTGCTTAGAATATTCACCGTGGCGATCGCCAAGATGCTTGGAGACAATCTTATCAATTCTTTTTTCTGACTCATGGTCTGACAATGAAATGACGTTCAACATCTTTAGACAGATCACGAGGTCTAAAGGGTTCTGCAATCGATCGATCATGGGGCTGCAATTAAATTTGTAATTTTGGAAACTAGTTGAGATCAGAAAACATTATCTTTGAAATTCTATCCGATCAAGAACAACTGATCTTAATCGTAGAGAATTTCTTTATCCTCAATAAGTAGAATCTTTCAAATATATTAGGGTCTTCTTGGTGGGTGAGAAGTGGCAGTAAAATTTGAAAGAGGTAGGTTGTTTCAGTGGAGGTGATGAGGTCAGGTGTTATTAGGTATGGGGCTAGAAGTCTAGTTCCAACATCAGAAAATCACTGATGATTTTCAATAATGTTTGAACTCAGAATCTTCTCTCTGAGATTGTAGATCTCTGCAATATGTTCTGGACCGATCTCACAGCATCCTCCCAGAATCGAGGCTCCCATCGAAAGCCATTTTTTCCCAAACTCTGCATAAGTTTGAGGATCGATCTCCTCTCTGGACTTCAATACGTCTACAGTGGCGTGACCCTGATAAGGTTCCACTGTAAAAAAACCGTTGGCATACGCTCCCAAAGTCTCTGCGAGGGGAGCTAATTCCCCTAAAGCCTGGGAGGTTGCTTCTGGGGGAGAACAGTTGATCAGCAAAGCACTTGCTCCCTCTGCAAGGACTGCTTTTGCAGCTTCAATGATTAGCTCACCAGAACGTAAAAATGAACCATCTTGTTCATTAACGGTGAAGGAAGTCCAGACGGGTAGGCCTGACTTCATAGCTACAGATGTAGAAATACAAGCCTCTTCAATAGAAGCCATTGTCTCACATAAAAAAAGGTCAACGTGTTTGTATTGTTGCTCTACAATCTGCTGATATTCTACATGAGATAACTGAGAAGTTAAGCGTTCGGATGGTCGATAACTGCCCGGGAGAGGTGGAAGAGTACCAGCGATTAAGGAAGACTGCTTCCCATCATCACAAGCTTTTTTTGCTGCGTTGATAGCAGCTTCTTGCAAGACTTTAAATTCATCTTGTCTGTTGTATTTAGCAAGTCGAGTGGGTGTTGCGGCGTAGGAACTTAGTGTGATTACATCTGCACCAGCTTTGATGAAATCTCGGTGGACATCTACCACCAAGCCAGGATGATCTCTCAAGACATCCGCAGACCAAAGTGGAGTAATTTTGTGTTGGGCCCTTTTCACTAGTTCCTGGCCCATCCCACCATCAAGGATCGTAAACGAGTTGTTCAGCATGGTTTCGGATTAGGCTGCAAATTAAAATTCATTGACCTATTGTTCTGTACATTCTGGGTTAATTATTCCCAGGGTTGTCTTGACTCTGCAAAGTTGATTACGAGAAAGGTTTGCATTTTTCAAAGTTGCTCTCGTTAGGTCTGTATCAATCAGTTTGGCTCCGGCGAGGTTGGCATTGCTCAGATCAGCTTCCGTGAGGTTTGAACCTACTAGGTTAGTCATGCTCAAATTCGCATTTTTTAGAATCGCACCTTGGGCATTTGCGTTCTCCAATTTTGCCCCAATTAACTCTACTCCAAGTAAATCGGTACCTGTTAGATTCGCAGAACTCAGGTCTGCACCGGCTAGATTTGCGTTGCTTAATTTGGCTCCGCTCAAATCAGCAGCAGTCAAATTGGCTCTTTTAAGATTGGCACCTACCAGATTCGCATTGCTCAAGTTTGCACCACTTAGGTCAACTTTACGTAAGTCTGCCCCCACCAGAGATGCCTCCTTTAAGGTGGCATGACGCAAACTAGATTCATTGAAATTGACTTTCCGTAAAATTGCCCCACTGAGATCGGCCTGATCAAGGTCGATGCCTTTGAGTTCAGCCTGACTGAGATCACATTTTTCACATTTGTTGAGCATTAAGAGCCACTCAAGATCCTTTTGCTCTAGAGCATAAACCTGAAAACTCAATAGAGAAGCGACTGAGGCTAGAATGATATGTCGTTTCATATGTATTTAAGAGTTATGGCTTAAAAATGATCGCTAGGATGTCGACCAAGCTGAATCTGTGTCGTTTCCGTCTAGAAATATAGCAAAATTCTAAATTTTGATCCTATTTAGTCAGAAAATTTAGATGACGACAAAATGTATTGAAACTGCGCGACACGCACTTCGGAGGCCAAACTATTAGATGAAAATCGCTTTGGTTAATAATGAAGAATGAGATTGGGGATACTTGAGTAGTCTGGAAGGGGTTTGAACCAACAATAATCCTATAATATTTTTGCCTGATCCCGTAGTTCAACTTTACGGATTTTACCCGTGGCGGTCTTAGGTAGGTCACAAAAAATGTAGTACTTGGGGACTTTGAATCCAGCCAAAGCAGATCGGCAATGGAGGCGAAGTTCTTCTGGGGTAGGGGTTGTTCCTTGTTTCAATTCAATAAATGCACAGGCCACCTCTCCCCAATGTTCATCAGGTCTTGCGACGACTGCAGCAATACTAACATCTGGGTGATTGTGGAGCACGGCTTCGACCTCTAGACTAGAAATATTTTCACCTCCAGAAATGATAATATCTTTTGCGCGATCGCGTATTTCAAAATCCCCGTTAGGATGGACTACAGCAATATCTCCAGTATGAAAACCACCACTGCGAAACGCTGCTTCAGTCGCCTCTTGGTTACGATAATATCCTGCGAAAAGGGTGTTGCCTGATAAAATAATTTCACCATTGGTGATTCCATCCCAGGGCACATCTTTCCCACTTTCATCCAGCACTTGAATACGATTCGCTGTCGTGTGCCTTATTCCCTGCCGGGCGAGCAATTCAGCTTTCTCTTCCGTATTCAGCTTTTCCTCTAGTTGACTCAACAAGCGTAATGAAGTTGGACCAAAGCTTTCTGTGAGGCCGTAGAGGTGGATAAAGTCAAAGCCTAATTTTTCCATATTTTCAATTAAACTACTTGTTGGCGATGCCCCACCGGTTGCGACAGTGACACGTCGGGTCGGCTGAAAATTTTCTGTAGCAACATGACCAAGCAACATGTAGAGGACAACTGGAGCACAGGAGAAATGGGTGATTTCCTGCTCGTGTAATGCTTGCAAAATTAAAGCGGGATCAACTCGATCCAGACAAACATGTGTTCCTCCTGCCGCAGTGATCGCCCAGGTGTGACACCACCCGTTACAGTGAAACATTGGTAGTGTCCAAAGATATTTTGTCAATTTTCCAAAATCTAGAGCCAAGACGTTCCCCAGTGAATTGAGATAGGCTCCACGATGATGGAGAACCACTCCCTTAGGATCGTCAGTGGTTCCAGATGTATAATTCAAAGCGATTGGAGCCCATTCATCCTTAATGGCTCCACTGAGGTCTCCAAGTTGGATTTCAGTACCGGTCAGGATATTAAAACCATCTTCTGCATTTTCAGAAAATACCTGAATAGGAATTCCAATTTTATCTGCAGCTTGTTTTGCAATCTCAGCGGATGTGGGATCGCAAAGTAAGAGTTTGCTCTCCGTATGCTTCAGAATCCAGGCTACTGTCGCTTTCTCCAAGCGAGTGTTAATTGAATTCAAGACAGCCCCAATTGAGGGGACTGCATAATGCGCAGCAAGCATTTCCGGGCGGTTGGCTGCCATGACGGAGACCACATCACCAGATTCGATACTTATTTCAGCGAGATAATTTTGCAGTCGCCCGACAATGCTACCGAATTGACGATAATTCCAGGATTCCTCACGCCAAATCACAGCTTCTGACTCTGGCTGATCTCGGAGAGCTCGGTCTAGAAAATCTAATGGTGTCAGTGGCCGAAAGTTCTCTTGTCTTGCTGAAAGATGGGAGTCATTACGCATTTTCAGATCTCAATCAGATTGATGCTCAAAAATTTCAGCCT
Organism: Deltaproteobacteria bacterium; assembly: GCA_002683655.1. GTDB lineage: Bacteria > SAR324 > SAR324 > SAR324 > NAC60-12 > JCVI-SCAAA005. The sequence goes on along the minus strand of NYTS01000017.1, from coordinate 1,456 downwards.
ATTTAGCATTCTTTTCTCACTCTTTGAGAGTGATCAATTGTACAAATCGTTCTTAAATTTTATTCTGATGTTTATTGGATTGACTGGAAATAGACATTTCTACTTGCTTTTAGTTAATTTCCAAGGGCGAAGAAATCTTTAGAAATTTCTAATAAATTTGAAAAAACAATAGGTTATGCTCTTCTCTCAAAGTCGTACGCTTTGTTTGGGTATGAGGACAACTATATCTTTGTAATAGTTCTGATTCGAGAGCAATCTCCCTCATTTCATTTAGCTTGGAGGTAATATTGTCTTCCATCAAATACAAAACCCCTTTCTGCAGAAGATAGTTCTCGTCCATATAAACTGCACCCTTTGCGTAATTCCATTCCTCCAAAAGCGCGAGTTGATGATTCCGATCTTCTAGACAATCAAGGAGATCCTCGAAAATTTCATTCATTTAGCTATCAGATTGTTAGATTACCTTTTTCCGTTTTTGGAAGACAATTGTGTTCTCGTAAGGCAAAAGAGATCATTTCCAATCATGCTTCTTTCAGATTTTGCCTTCCAGTTATTTTTGTCTGAAAAAAATCGAATCAATTGATTTGAAAAATTGAGAAATCCGAACAAAAAAACATTATGTTTTGTAATTTAAAACTTATGCTTTACTCACCATATTCTTATTATTAGATTTTAAGGGATACGGTGAAATACTGGTGATGTTGTGCCAGATGAATTGTTTGACCACATTCAATCCTTATTTCCCTTGAGGAAAATTTTCGGGGTTGGCGCATTTGCGTTGTTTAGAAAAATGAAGTAATCTCCGAGATTTGGAGAACTAACAATGCAATGTCCTCCCTGTGCTCATCCTGACTAGATTCTCTATGGCACCAGCCGTGGTGTCCAACGCTACCGCCGTTGCAATCCTGCCGACGAATCTTTCAGACGCTCCAACGTTGCAAAGATCCACCCCTCAAGCAACAGGCCTGTCAGCTCTATCTAAAAGATGGGGATGCCAAGCTATCGGCCGGGTTCTCGGCATCCATCACAAGACTCTCTCGCTGACTGCTGCAAGCTGCCCAAGCACTCCCAGCAAGCCCACCACAGACAGAGGCCTGCTCCTTCATCGAAGTCGATGAACTCTGCACTTTCATCGCCAAAAAAAGTCCCAATGTTGGCTCTGGATAGCGGTGGACTCCATCTTGGGAGAAGGACGATCAAAACCGGTAGAGTTTTCTGGCAGCAGATCAAGCACCTACTGACGATGGGCTATGGCACGGACTTGCTGAAGGGCTACGAGAATTTCATCCCCCACGCCAAGCATTAGGAGGGCAAGACCTTCACGACACAAATCGAATCACTGAACTGCCGACTCAGGCATTATCTAGCCAGGCTCCATCGTAAAACACTTTGCTACAGCAAATCAAAAAACATGTTGGAAGTTTCTTTGAAACTGCTCATCCATAAGCTAAACAAC
>NYTS01000016.1 GCA_002683655.1 Deltaproteobacteria bacterium | reverse complement strand
CTGTTTCAAGTCTGCGACATCTTTAATCGGAGAATCCTTTTGTACCACTAGAATCCCCTGAATGAGTTTGTCTTTTTCTAGTGCGAAAGCTCGTTATCCAGGCTTCTATGAGAACACACACATAGTGATATGGATTCATGTATATAAAATCATAGTATCCATCAAACACCCACTGTTCAAAAGTCGGTATGTCCTTGGCTGTGCCAGCTTGCAACTTGAACCCCAGAGCTTTGTCAGTTGGCTTGCCGACTGCTATGGTACAATTCTGATGGTGTAGGTCTACGCCCAAGCTGACCCATTTGCCAGCCAAAGTAGTCAAATTAGCGAAAAACAGTTCATCTTTTTCATGTTGACTCCATCGCTTTGTTTCAAACAATTTAACAAAGAGAAGCAAAATCTATATTTGAATAGCTAACGATATTGCTAGATTTTCTTTCTACCATCACACCAACATATTTTCCAACTCTTGGAGTGCATCTGCTGGCTGAATGCTGATCAAGCAGTTTGTGTGACTAAATTGGCAGGTTCGGTCGAAGCAAGGAGAGCAAGGCTCAGCTCGATACAGGAAGCGAGCATGTGGATTGAGGGGACGAGTCCAGGTGGGGGAGGTGGAACCAAAAATCGCCAATTGAGGACGCTGCAACGCTGCCATGATGTGCATGCTACCAGAATCATTGCTCAGCAATAATTTTGCTCTGGAGAGCAATGCCACGAGCTGCGGTAAGTTAGAACGACCACACCAGTTCTCAACGCCAGACAGCCCTTGGGCGATTTTCTCGCCGCTGGGATGATCCGCTGGAGTACCCAGAATCAGGATGGATTCATTCCACTTCTGAGCTAGCTGGGCGGCTACCTCATGGTAATACACTTCTGGCCACTGCTTGGCTGGTCCATAAATCGCTCCAGGCGCCAACGCGATAAAACGTTTGGGCAAGGATGGTAGACCTCGCAACTGTTCGCTGACCCACTCTTCGCTCAACTCAAGCTGTGGAAAAACCAACGGTGTCTTGGAATCCTGCGAACTTAAAAGATGAAGGTACTCTTCAACAAGATGCCGTGTGCGTGGTTGCCAAGCAGGTCGTATGGCCGGACGCAAAAGCCAGCGCCTGCCATCACCAGAGTAACCAATCCGTTCTGGAATGCGGCTGCGCCAAGCCATCCATGCAGAAGAAAAGCTGGGTGGTAACACATAGATCCGTTGGTAATCTCGGCTAGAAAGCTCAGCACCAAAATCTCCTGCCTTGGTTAATTCTCGGTCAAAAGATAAGAGAGCTCCCCGATGAGGCAGCGGTAACCCTTCAAAGCCTTTGCGGACGATCAGGTCCACCGTTGCTTCGGGAAAACGTTCTAACACCGCCCGACAAAAAGCTGTCGCCATCATCAGATCGCCCAACCAGTTCGGCATGCGAATCAGAATCTTTGTTGGATCAGTCATGAGATTTGATTTAGACTGGCAAGAGTAATTTTATTTGTATATTTTGATATTTTATTAAAATTCATTTTGAGGGAAATATGGACTTTCTTGGGTTGCTTGGTTTTGTCATCTTCTGGGTTGTATTGCAACGTTGGATTCTGCCGAAGTTTGGGGTGCCCACCTGAATGAGCCCGAACGTTTGGCGCGTGCCGGCAAAAAAAGAGAGGGATTTGTCAGAAGAAGAGCAGATCGTCAACAAGGCAGGGGGACCTGTCTAAGTGAGCCACCTTAGAGAAGTGGTTCTGGCTTGATTGCTTGGGTGCTTGGGTGCTCGAAGACCAAGCGAGCCACTCTTTTCAGGAATGCGTTCACCTGCTCTGGAGCNGAACCGACCAAACGTTCAGAGTCNGTAAGCAACAACTGTAGCTCTNGNAGGTCCAAAGGCAGTNCNGGATCTTCTGCCAAGCGCTGCANCAGGTTGTTTTCCNAGCGAATTCCGCTNCGGAGNTCTTCTGCCACTTGNAGNGCGTGNTGCTTGATNCAGTCATGCAACTGCTCTCGACCTCCTCCCTTGCGCACNGCTGCCATCAAAATTGTTGTGGTTGCCAGGAANGGGANCTGCTGATCTACCTCACGNCGAATCAGATCCTCATAAAATCCCATCTCCTGNAAAANGGTCANCATGGTCTCCAACTGACCATCAAAGGCCCAGAAGGCTCCGGGTAGCGCCACACGCCGAACAACTGAGCAGGCAACGTCGCCCTCATTCCACTGGTCCCCACTGAGGCCCATCAGCATNTTCACGTATCCATTGAGCACCTGGTGCAAGCCAGTAATACGCTCGGCATTGCGGGCGTTGACCTTGTGGGGCATTGCCGAAGAGCCAACCTGGCCAGACTGGAAACCCTCTGTGAACAATCCTTGCCCTGCCATCAGTCGGAGTGTCTTGGCCAGGCTACTGATGCCAGAACTCAACCCGAACAAACAATGCACTACTTCTGTATCGAGGCTGCGAGGATAGACCTGGCCTACCGCCTGAAGCTGTGCTGGTCCACCCAAGTGCTGGCAGACAGCTACTTCCAGTTCACGAACCTTTTTTGGATCCTGTAAGAGGATATGCTGGTCTAGTTGGGTTCCGACTGCACCTTGCAAACCTCGCAAAGGATAATTAGCACACAAGCTTTGTAAGCGCTGGAGAGCCTGTAGCATCTCCTCACCGAACATGGCGAGACGTTTCCCAAGAGTGGTTGGTTGGGCGGGAACATTGTGTGTGCGAGCCACCANCAGCCAATCTCGGGTGCGCTCAGCCCAGCGGGCCAACTGATAGAGGACTGCGATGTACTTGTCTTCGAGGAGGGCTAGTGAGCGGAGAATCTGTAGCTGCTCAACGTTATCTGTCAGATCTCGGCTGGTCAGACCCTTGTGAATCTGCTGCTCTCCAGCCAAGTCACAAAATTCTTCGATACGGGCCTTGACATCATGCCGTAACACACGTTCACGTTCTGCGATTCGCTCTAGGTCAATCTGATCTTTGACTTGCTCATAAGCCTCAATCGCAGCGTCTGAAATTTCGACACCGACAGCCTGCTGTGCTTTCATCACAGCAATCCAGAACTCACGTTCCAGACGAATCTTTCCTGTTGCTGACCACAGCTCGCACATTGCAGTGCTTGCGTAACGCTGAGCCAGAACGTCAGGAATTTGAGGTTTCATCAGGGAGAGTTTACTTAGAGACCAACGCTATTGCGCACCCGTTTGCGAACTTCCAAAGCAACTCGTCGAGCTTTATCACGACCTTTTTCCAAGATTCCTTCCAGAGTCTCGGGCTGCTCGCGCAACTGGAAATAAGCTTCTCGAGCTTCTCCCAATTCTCGCTCTACCGCTTCAAACAGTTGCTGCTTTGCTTCACCGTAGCCCATCCCACCCGCTCGGTAGCACTCTGCCAAAGTGGCTTGTTCTTCTGCTGTGGTGAAATGTCGATAGAGTTGAAAGATGTTGCACTGGTCAGGATCTTTGGGATCTTCCACTCCAAGAGAGTCGGTCTGAATCCGCATGATTGATTTACGAACCTGCTTGGCAGGAGCGAACAAGGGAATCACATTGTTGTAGGACTTGCTCATCTTCTGACCATCTAGTCCCGGGATCGTCGCCACCTCTTCCCCAATCAGTGGCTCAGGCACCACCAGCACCTCCTCTCCATAGAGATGATTGAAGCGTAGGGCAATATCACGAGTCATTTCCAGATGCTGTTTCTGGTCTTTACCNACGGGTACGAAGTTCGAGTCGTAGAGCAGAATGTCAGCAGCCTGGAGGACTGGATAACAGAAGAGACCAAGATTAACTTCCTGCTGCTTAGACTCCGCATCTTTGAAGGCGTGTGCTCGTTCCAGCAAGCCCTTGGCCGTGATGCAGGAGAGAATCCAACTAAATTCCGTAACTTCTGGAATGTCGGACTGACGGAAAAAGGTATGTTGGTCGAAGTCCATACCTAAGGCAGCGAACACCGCCACCAAGTCATAGGTATGTTCCTTCAGTTGGACGGGTTCCCGAACCGTAGTCAGAGCGTGATAGTCAGCAATGAAGTAGAGGGTATCGTGCGTTTGCTGCAATTGCAGCGCGGGTCTCAGGGCACCAAGGTAGTTGCCCAGATGGGGAGTGCCCGAAGGCTTGATGCCTGTCAGGGCACGCAAACGGCTCATGCTTCCGTAGCAGCCAGGGAAGCTTCTGCTACCGCAGGGAGAACATTGATGAAACAACGGTCATTGCGCTTGCGAGTGAAGCTGACCACACCGTCACTGAGGGCAAAGAGTGTGTAATCCTTGCCAACACCCACGTTTTGACCTGCATGGAAGGTAGTTCCTACTTGGCGAACTAGTATGTTCCCTGCCTTAACGATCTGTCCACCGAAGCGCTTAACACCGCGGCGTTTGCCGATTGAATCACGTCCGTTGCGGCTACTGCCACCAGCCTTCTTGTGTGCCATGATACTTCCTAGAGGAAAGTTCAGAAATGAAGATCAGGCGCTGATCTCAGAGATGCGCACCAGTGTGTATTGCTGTCGATGGCCCTGCTTGCGACGATAGCCTTTGCGGCGCTTGCGCTTGAACACGATGACCTTGCGATCTTTCATGTGCTCAACCACCTCACCCTGCACCTTGGCACCAGAAACCACAGGCGTTCCCACACGAACNTCNCCATCATCTGTTTGGAGCAGCAACACTTGATCTGTCTCAAAGGTTGNNCCCTGCTCACTCTGCATGCGGTCCAGCCGTACTACCTCACCAGGCGTGACACGATGTTGACGGCCTCCGGCCTGAATGATTGCGTACATCAGACACTCCTAGAAATTGGAGATTGAAAGTTTCAAAACTTTATAATGTAGAAAAAAGCTATTTTGAATACAAGCTTTTTCTAGGCTCAGTTTTCTGCGATCCTCACGAAGACATCTCGCCCATCCCGCTGGTAACTAATGATCTGGGCGGAAGCCTTGCTGAACAGTTCTCCAGCCTCGAAGAACACAACCTGAAACGGCAGTTCTTCGCCTTCTCGCAGGTTGCGGTTGATCTCATTGCGTCCGTAGCGTTCCTTGTACTGCTCTCGAATGCGGCTCACACTCCACTCGCTTAGTTCCTGATGAGACAACACTACGCCGGCATATACTACTTGGCTTTCCAGAATTTTCTGGTCGTCATCAAAGGCCAAACCCTTGAGCCGGATCGAACTGATATTGGAGAAATCTGAAAAATTTGAACGCACCGTCCCAGTCATCACATGAATCGCTTGACGGCTAAAATTGTTACGAAATTTTTCTACTCGAAGATTACCAACAAACTCAAACTGGTGCAGTTGCACACCAACCAAACGACTGAGCAAGGGAGAATCGACCATGTGCAGGTAACCACCCGTCCAGAGGATCAACAAAAGGCCCAAGCTTGCCAGTGTGCTTACCAGAGTTAGTCGTCCCCAAGGGATGCCAGCTTCTGCTGTGGATTTCTCGAAAACCTGGCTGACCGTAGGAACTTCCTCTTTTACCTTCGCTTGCTCTGGTGCTGGACCAGGAGCTGGCAATTGCTTCAGTGGCGGCTTGGACGGTATCTCTGGTTTTGGTGGTATTGNTTTCTTCGGTTTCGACTCCGGTTGTACCTCCGGCTCTGGAGAGGATTTGATTTCTGGCTTTGTTTCAGGCTGAGTCGTAGGTTTTGGAACAGTTGCAGCTACTGGCTTGGCAGGGGGCTTCGGTGCTGCTGTTGTTTCAGGCTGAGTCGTAGGTTTTGGTTTTGGAGGCAGCTTCGGTACTGGAATTTCTGGAACTGCCCCATCGTCCTCAAACAATGGTGCACTGCTCTGCTCTTTTGGCTCTGATTTCTCAGGAAATGATTCATAAATTGCCCGTTCAAAGAGGCTTTGAGCTTCTTCTGTTTCTTTTGTAGGAGGTGAATCGTGCAAAAGAGATTCAGTGTCNTCTTTCTTCGGAGGAGCCTGCTCCAGCAACGAGGCACCTTCCGAGATGCTAGGCTTGGGAGGTGGAATAAACTCTGTCCCTTGTGTTTTACGACTTGGCGGCAGTGGCACTCCCAGCAGACCACGCAATTCTTGAAGGTCTGCTGGATTAGTAGGCTCTGAATCAGTAATCCCAGCCAATTNATCAGGGATCTGCAGCTTTTCCTGAGCGGGCGGGGGTGATGAGGTCAGCAGCACAGGTTCCACAGGTGGTGGCGCCGGACGAGTCTCACTCTTAGTCAGAGTGATTGAGCGTCGATAAGCAACTTCCCCCTCTGGACTGGGTCTCAGTTCTGGTGCATTAGCTTTGGTTTCATGCTTGACAGCAGGTGGACCAGGTAGAGGAATCAGACAATTGCAATGAACACATTGCGATCTATGAGTATCCGGGAGAGCTTCAATAGCAAATTCGTAACGTCGATGACATTCCGGACATTGGATCAACATGGCGGGCAGCACGAATTGGATACAGGAAGGNAGTCAGCTTTTCGAAGGGAATCAAGCTATCGGAGGTCCCTCAGAGATGCCAGTTTTTTTTAGCTGAATTCAGCATGCTGCTTTCGCAACCACGTTATCAATTCTGCTGGAGAATCAACCACCAAGCGTGCTCCATGCTCCTGAAGTTCTTCAACTTTCCGGAAACCCCAACTAACTCCAATCGGGCAACTGCCCGCATTCGTGGCGGTCTGCATATCGACACTGGTATCTCCAATCAAGCAGAGAGCTTCGACTGGCAAGCTAAGTTCTTGAGCAATCAGTTGCATACCAATTGGATCTGGCTTTCGGGGAATACCGGCTTGTTGCCCTCGAACAATTCGGAAAGGCCAAGATCCAAGNAAATGTTGCACGCATTGCTGTGTGAAGGCATCCGGCTTGTTTGAAAGAACCGCCAAAGGCCAAGTGGCTTGAGTCAATTCATCCAGCAAATCCGCAATTCCAGCATAGAGGCAGGTCTGCTGCTTCCAACCTAGGGCATACTCTTCTTCAAAGGCCTCCAATAGCTGAGCACNCCATTCATCGGAGGTGCATGCCTGTGGGAGTATCTTCTCCATCAGGCGNCTGGCACCTTCCCCCACAAAATAACGATAACTTTCCAGTGGATGCGTTGGTAGATTAAATCTTAGCAGCGCAGCATTTGCGGCATTGCCAATATCTGCCAATGTATCGAGTAGAGTACCATCGAGGTCAAAACAAATTGCTTGAATATGCGTTGAGTTCTTCATCAGATTTTTACCAAAAAATAAACTTGGTTCAATTGCCAATGGTAACGAAGATTAACTCACTACTACTGAAAAGACGCTTGACCGTCAACCTTATCTTATGTTAACAATTTTATTTCTATTCAATCTGCTTCCTGCAAGAAGGCTCCGACAAATCAAAACTGCTCATATCTCATAAGACTGAAGGCAAAGGGAATGGATTACAAACAAGCGATCATTGAAAACGCCTGGGGTGGCGTTGCGGTAGACTACGGTCTGCTGCACTTCCAATTAGCAACTCCAATCGTAACTCTGGTGATCATCTTCATCGTCTACAAATCGCTAAATTCTTTCCTATTTCAACCTGTCTTGCGTACCATTGATCAGCGTGAGAAATTCATCCAGTCTCGACGAGACCGAGTAGCTGTTCTGGCTAAAGAAATTGAGACCCTTGGAGACCAGCTCGATCAGAAACTCCATGTTGCCCGCGCAGATGTAGCACATGTGATGAGCGAAGCCTATGAGCAAAGTCACAAGCACCGCGAAGAGAGCATTCTGAAGCAACGAGATCTGCTGGAGAAAGAGGCTAACAATGCTCATGAACGCTTGATTTCTGAGACNGACCAGGCACGAGCAACTCTGCAACAATTGACGGAAGAATTGTCAGAACGGACTGTTGACCGCCTGCTCAACTAACTTCCCTCCTTGCCGCTCCCCTTTATGGGATTCACGATGAGAAAGGACTGCATAATGATGAAGAGAACCGGCATGTATAGCGTGTTGCTGACTGGACTACTTTGGTCAGCGCCACTCTGGGCTGCTGGAGGAGAAGGACAATCCTCAATGCTGGACTTCTTCTGGAAAGTGGTGAATACGATCATTCTGCTTGCGATCCTCTACTACTTTGCNCGCAAACCCATCAGTAGCGCTTTGGGGAAGTCTGCAGAAGAAGCAAAAGCTACTATCGAGGAAGCACGTCAGGCCGAACAGCGCATCGAAGAAGAATTGATCAAAGCACGCGAAAAATTGGAGAAGGTAGAGCATGAAGCAGCAGAGATGATTGCAAAGGCCAAGGTCACAGCAGAAGCTGAGCGTCAGCGAATCTTGGAGGAAGGTGAAGCTGAGGTGAAGCGCATCACCGAATATGCGCGCTTTACCATTGAGCAGGAATTCAAAAAAGCTGAATACGACCTGCGTTGCTGGGTTGCCGGAGTGACCATCGATCTAGCTGAAGAAAAGCTGCAGCAACGTGTCAATGCAGACCAGCAGAAAAAACTGATTCAAGATTTCGTTGATGAATTGCCGAGTGGAGGAAGCCAATGAGCCAAATGGTGATTGCCCGCAGATATGCCTCGGCACTTTCCAATCTTGCCAAGAAAGAAAACAATCTGGAGCAAGTTGGCACTGAATTGATGGACTTCTGTGATACTCTGCACGAAGCCGTTGAATTGCAGGAGAGTCTGAGCAACAACAAAGTACCAATGGCGGTGCGCAATAGTATCTTGACAGAGATCCTGACCAAGATGAAATTGTCTCCATTAGTCAGCACCTTTCTCCGCTACCTACTCAGTAAACGCCGCCTGACACTTGTTCACGACATTGNTCAGGCGTTCGCCTTGTTAACCCAAGAGGCGATGGGAATTCTTCCCGCAGAAGTCACGGTCGCCAAAGAACCACGCAGCAAAGAGAGCAAAGATCTGCTACAGAAACTGCAGGAACAACTNTCTGCCAGTACTGGCAAGACCGTACAAATCCATGTCTCAGTGGATCCTTCCATCATCGGCGGTATCGTCACACGCATCGGTTCGATGGTGATCGACGGGAGCATCCGCAACCAACTTATCCAAGTCCGTGAATCGATCATCAGGGGTTGAGAGGTTATGAAACTACGAGCCGAAGAGATCAGCGCGATCATCCAAAAGCAAATTGAGAATTTTGATAAGAAAGCGACCAAGACCGAAGTGGGTACCGTGTTGCTCGTCGGCGACGGTATCGCACGTGTTCACGGCTTGGACAATGTGCGAGCCGGAGAGTTGGTTGAATTTTCCGATGGAACAACGGGCATGGCCCTCAACCTTGAGGAAGACAACGTCGGTATCGTAATCTTCGGTAGCGACTCAGGCATCAAGGAAGGGGNCGAGGTGCGCCGCACAGAGCGTATCGCTGAGGTTCCTGTCGGAGATGCCTTGCTCGGGCGCGTTGTTAGTCCACTTGGAGAGCCAATTGATGGTAAAGGTCCCTTGGGTACAGACGAAACTCGCTTGGTTGAAGTCATAGCCCCAGGAATCGTTACCCGAAAGTCTGTTCACGAACCGATGCAGACAGGNCTCAAGGCCATCGACTCCATGGTACCAATTGGACGAGGTCAGCGTGAGTTGATCATTGGCGACCGCCAGACCGGTAAAACAGCAATCGCCATTGACACGATCATCAACCAGAAAGGTGGCGACGTTATTTGCATCTACGTCGGTATCGGACAAAAGCGCTCTACCATGGCCCAGATCGTTCAACGTCTAGAAGACGCTAATGCAATGGACTACACGATCATTGTTGCTGCGACAGCCTCCGAACCTGCGCCCTTGCAGTTCATTGCGCCCTACTCTGGGGTTAGCATGGGTGAGTACTTCCGAGACAAGGGTAAACACGTCCTTTGTATTTATGATGATCTTTCAAAGCAAGCAGTCGCCTACCGCCAGTTGTCACTGCTACTTCGCCGTCCACCAGGACGTGAAGCTTTTCCAGGAGACGTTTTCTATGTTCACAGTCGTCTGCTTGAACGAGCTTGCAAGCTCCATGATGGACTCGGTGGTGGCTCTCTAACCGCATTGCCAGTCATTGAAACTCAAGCAGGGGACGTATCAGCCTACATCCCGACCAACGTGATCTCGATCACTGATGGTCAGATCTTTCTCAGCACAGATCTCTTCAACTCTGGGGTAAGGCCTTCGATCAATGTTGGTCTATCTGTTTCTCGGGTTGGAGGTGCTGCTCAGGTCAAGGCAATGAAAAAGGTTGCTGGCACATTGCGATTGGACCTAGCCCAGTTCCGTGAAAAGGAAGCTTTCGCTCAATTTGGAAGTGATCTAGACGCATCAACTCAGCGGCAGTTGGCCCGAGGGCAGCGTCTCGTAGAAGTACTCAAGCAGCCGCAATATTCACCAATGCACTGGGTCGACCAGGTAATGGTGATATTTGCTGCCACNAACGGCTACCTGGATAATATCTCTGTAGCTGGCATTCGTGACTTCGAAAATGGCTTCCTGCAGTTGATGCACGGGCAGTATGCGGACCTACGTAATCAACTTATCGAAACCCAGAACATTGACGCTGTTCAGGATGGCCTGAAGAAGGCTCTCAGCGAGTACGTCGAAACATTCCAGGCAGCCTGAGTGCTAAGCCATCCTGTACCTGGCTCACGGCTGGGTACACTTCAACGTGAGATCTGATGCCCAGCCTCAAAGAAATCCGCAATCGAATTACTAGTGTCAAAAAGACGCAGAAGACCACCAGCGCAATGAAGATGGTCTCTGCTGCCAAGTTGAACCGAGCTGAGGACACTATCCGACGCGCTCGGCCCTATGCGACAAAACTGAGGGCAGTTGTTTCTTCTCTCTCCGGCAAGTTGACGCCGGATGACAATCCTCTTTTTCGAGATCAAGAGGGGCAACGTGTTGCCGTAGTGCTCATGACCTCAGACCGAGGTCTCTGTGGAGGTTTCAATGCCAATCTTTGTAAACTGCTGNCCCGAACTCTCCATGAAGAGGGTATAGATAGCGCAGAGATGCATATCGTTGGAAGAAAGGGTCGAGACTTTTTCCGCCGTACCAACCACCAGATTGCAGCAGACTATCCTGATGCTAGACCAGAACACTATTTAGATATTGTCTTCACAGTACTTGATGGATTNACTGTACGATTCGCTGCTGAAGAGTTAGACAGAGTCTGTCTGGTTTTCAATGAATANAAGAGCATCTTAACTCAAGAACCAACTATTCAGACCTTGCTGCCGATCCGACCACTCGAAGATGCTGAAGAAACTGAGGAACAGGAGGTACTCTTTGAGCCTTACGTCGAAGAACTCATCGGCCCCTTGATCCAACAGTATATACAGAATCAAATGTATACCGCTTGGTTAGGAACCTTGGCCGGAGAGCATGCAGCCCGAATGACAGCGATGGACTCTGCCACCAAGAACGCTGGAGAAATGATTAAGCAGTTGAATCTATATTATAACCGTAGTCGTCAAGCCGCGATCACGAAGGAACTAATCGAAATCATCAGTGGTGCTGAAAGCTTGTAAGCTGAGCTACTGAAAATGAAGACCCTCTTGCCAGAGATAGGAAATGAGCATAGGTAAGACCACCCAGATTATGGGTCCCGTTGTGGATGTTATGTTTGAAAGCGGAGAGTTGCCCGAAATCTACTCTGCTCTTGAAATCACCCTCGAAGACAATTCCATTCTGGTTTGCGAGGTCCAACAACACCTTGGTGAAAACACTATCCGTAGCATCTCAATGGGTCCCACCGAAGGTTTGGCCCGTGGTATGGAGGCCAAAAGCACAGGTAAGCCAATTCAGGCACCTGTAGGCCGCGAAGTTCTGGGACGAATCATTAACGTCACCGGTGAGGCCGTTGACGAGATGGGGCCAATCAATAATAAGGAATTCTTACCGATTCACCGTGAACCACCAACCTTCGAGGAACAAGAGACGAAGGCAGAGATGTTGGTCACNGGGATCAAGGTTCTGGATCTGCTCTGCCCGTTCCTCAGGGGTGGAAAAATTGGACTATTTGGTGGTGCCGGCGTAGGCAAGACTGTTGTCATCATGGAGTTAATCCGAAACATCGCTGCTGAGCACGGTGGTTTCTCGGTCTTCGCTGGCGTAGGTGAGCGAACTCGCGAGGGTAACGATCTCTGGAACGAGATGAAGGAGTCTGGAGTACTTGATAAGACCAGCCTCGTCTATGGCCAGATGAATGAGCCCCCAGGAGCACGTGCACGAGTAGCCCTGACTGGATTGACCATCGCCGAAAATTTCCGTGATGCTGAGGGAGCGGACGTACTGATGTTCGTTGATAACATTTTCCGCTTCACTCAGGCTGGTTCCGAAGTATCTGCTCTACTGGGTCGAATTCCATCTGCAGTAGGTTACCAACCAACACTCTCGACCGAGATGGGGAACNTACAGGAAAGGATTACTTCGACTAAGAAAGGCTCCATTACCTCCGTACAGGCGGTCTATGTACCCGCAGATGACTTGACAGACCCTGCACCAGCAACGACCTTCTCCCACTTGGATGCAACTGTCGTTTTGAGCCGCGCGATTGCTGAGTTGGGGATCTATCCAGCGGTTGACCCTCTGGATTCAACCTCTCGCATCCTCACACCAGATGTTCTTGGTGAAGAGCACTACCAGACTGCACGAGGAGTCCAGCAGTTGCTACAGCGCTATAAGGACCTGCAGGACATTATCGCGATTTTGGGGATGGACGAACTTTCGGAAGACGATAAAGCTGTTGTTAACCGCGCTCGCAGGGTTCAACGCTTCTTGTCTCAGCCTTTCTTCGTGGCAGAGATTTTCACTGGTTCAGCTGGTCAGTACGTTGATATCGCTGATACTGTCCGTGGATTTAAGGAAATTCTGGAAGGGAAGCACGACGACATGCCCGAGCAGGCCTTCTATCTGGTCGGTACGATTGAGCAAGCCCGTGAAAAGGCTTCGAAAATGGCTGAAGCTGAAGCAGCCTGATGATCACTTCTTTGAAAAGGCACCCTCATGGATAAGCTGCAACTGGAAGTGCTCACACCCAGCCGAATCCTGCTCGAAACCGAAGTAGACCATGTCGTTCTGCCCGGTTCGATGGGAGAGATGGGAATTCTTCCACAACACATTCCTGTCGTCACCATGCTCAACGGTGGTGTCCTGAGCTACTTCGTTGGACAAAAACAAAGCTACTTAGCGGTCCAAGGAGGCTACGCTCAAGTTGACAATAACCGCGTCACTGTGTTGGTAGAACGAGCTGCTTTCGCTGAAGAAATTGACGTAGTGGTAGCAGAACAGGATGAAAAAGATGCGGCAGAGCACCTCAAACAACTGTTGAGCAAGTCCTCACGGGCATCAGAAGCGGAGGAAGAAGTAGAACGCAAGCGTGCTGCTGCTTACGAAGCGCAGTTACTCTGGGCCATTGCTCGTCAATCTGCCTCTCAGCACAAGTAATCCGTCTTTAAGCATCTCCTAGCTCTGGGAGATGCCCTCCTTCCCCTCCTGGCTTTTCTGCTTCTTCTTCCCCAATAAGAATATTTCTACGCTCTCCGATCGAGAACTTTTCGGCTTACAGATTTTGACTTCGGTAAACATTTGTCGGAACTCCTGTTGAAGCTGCTGGAAGGGTGCTCCCTGAAAGGCCTTGACCAGCAAGCATCCTCCTTTACTCAGATGTTGTTCTGCCAACCATAAAGTGTGTTGATTGAGTGCATAAGAGCGATCTGCATCGGCAGAACGAACACCTGTGGTCTTTGGAGCCATGTCACTTAGGATGACGTCGAAAGGGTTCTCCCACCAGGCACCATTGTAATCAAGCTTGTAGATATCTGCCTGAAATACTTCCACCTGTGGCGGCAGGCTGATCGCTACAGCTTGTAGATCAATCCCCAGCAAGCGTCCACTCTCGCCAATACGCCTTGACGTGTACTGTAACCAAGATCCTGGCGCACAGCCTAAATCAAGGACCTTCTGACCATGTTTCAGAAACTGGTGACGCTGGTCAATTTCCTCTAGTTTATAAGCTGAGCGGGCAACGTAACCATCCTTGCGGGCCTTGTGAAAATAATGGTCCTGAATCTTCTTCATGATTGATTAGTTCTACCAGATCGGGTTAGGGTTTGCCTTTTGAGTCCGCTTGACGTAAGAATNTTGTGCTCGTCACAAGACCGTCCTATCCAGGAGGAAGCCCCATGGACTTCAAAGTGGCTGGTTTGAACCCTGCAAGTTTTGCAGAAACCCTAGACTTCCAAAAATCCTCGGCCGAGGTAGCTCCCATCTCCCTGCAAGATATCCGCTCATTACGGCACGGCTTTGAGCGGGAATCTGAGACGTTGCGACCCGTATTGGGAGCTGCAGAGCATCAGTCGATGCTGATTGCCATGTATGAAGGCACAGAACAATTGCTCAACAGGCGTGTTCCAGCCTTTGCGGTTCACGAATATCTTGAAGGCCTAAAAGGAAGCGCACAAGAACTGCGCAACCAAGGACTGGCCAATCAAGAATTCCGGCAACAGCTCTTCAAGCAATCACGAATTTCTCTGCAATACGTTCTCAATCAGGGATAGTCCTACTAAGCCTTGTGTTCCCACAACGGCTAGCTATTCTGTAATTCGTTTGTCGTTACACCTGATTGACCTGAGTGATGCGTCTCTATTTCTCTACCCTGGTTTCCTGTTCCATNGACGAGGTCTGGGAGAGGTTTGACCAAGATCTCTTCCTGGCATTGAATCCTCCATTTCCGCCGGTGCGCCTGCTGCGCTTCGATGGGTGTCGGCAAGGAGACAAAGTGCACCTTGAGCTGGGATTCTGGCCTCTACAGCAATCGTGGGTCAGCTTGATCACCTCACTACAAACAAGCACAGAGAAAATCGTCTTTGTTGATGAAGGTCAGCAGCTACCCTTTTTTCTTCGCTCCTGGCGTCATGAACACCGGCTNGAACAGCAAAAAGACCACACAATAATCATTGATGCAATTGAGTACCATNCCCCTATCAGACTGCTTGAATGGATCCTGTGGCCAATCTTATGGTGGCAGTTCCGCTATCGACAACCAGTCTACCAACGCTATTTCAATAAAGAGTAGGCGAGCAAACAGCGGACTGCTTTGTCTGATTGTGCTGCTCTGTGGATNCTTCTGCTGCCTGCCTAGCTCTCTTTGGGCGACTCAAGGTGTGACGTCAAACGAGATTCGCATTGGCACTCATACAGCAATGAGTGGACCCGCTGCCACTTGGGGATTAGGAGCCGTCAGAGCCTTACGCTTTCACTTTGCAGAAGTCAATGCGGCAGGAGGCATTCATGGACGCAAACTACGACTGATCGCCGAGGATCATCAATACCAAGTTGTGAGAGCTCGTCAAGCTGCCAATAAGCTCGTACTTTACGATCGGGTCTTTGTTATGCTAGCCGCCTTGGGAACCAGCATGAACCAAGTNGCCTTGCCACTACAAGAAGAGCACGATGTGGCCAACTTGTTTCCATATACTAGCGCCCGCCTGATGTCAGAACCGTTTCACCCACTCAAGTTTACAGCCAGTGTATCATACTATGATCAGGCGCGAGCCTTAGTTCGCCACTTTCACCAACAAAAACTGCAGCGTTTCTGCTTGATGCACCAGAATACGGACTATGGCCGTGAAATGCTTGATGGGGTGGAAGCTGGATTGCAAGAATTGGGGATGTCACTGACTGCTGTGGAGACACACAGCCCAACAGAAACAAACTTTCTCAACACCCTACTTCGCCTGAGGGAAGCTGACTGTGAAGTTGTTCTACTGGGAACCATTCTGGGTGATACCATCCGTATCCTGCAAACCCGAAAATCCCTGCAATGGGATGTAACGATGGCTGGTAACGTCTCCGCTTATGATCAAATCGTAATTGATCGTGCAGGAACAGCAGCAGAAGGTCTTCTAGCAACAGCATCTATTGAAATGTTATATNCTGAAACATTAACTTCTTCTGCAGCACAAGATTTCTTCACAAAATATCAGGCTGAATATGGAGAATCTCCAAACAACGCTGTGCAGATGGCTTATTTTTACGCCCGTATTCTAACACACGCTCTGCAGTTGGCTGGGCCAGAACTGAATTCTGAAAAGCTGACTTCAGCCCTTGAATCGATGAACAACTATCAGGATGAACTAGGCGGACCAGTTCTACAATTTGGCCCAGGCGATCACGAAGGAATTGAACAACCATTGCTAGCAGAAGTGCAGCAAGGTCAGTGGNGTACTGTCCAATCCGTGATGGACTGAAACGCTTCATGACAACAACCCTGCGTGTTTTATTTACAGGAGGAGGATCGGGTGGTCCAACGACTCCTCTCTTAGCAGTGCACGAGGCCTTAGGAGCCTTGGGACCAACNGAATCTCGGTTTCTTGGCACAATAAACGGCCCAGAGCGAGCCATGGNAGAGGAGGCAGGCATACCCTTCTATGCTATCCCAGCTGGCAAGTTGCGCCGCTATTTCAGCTGGCAAAACTTCACAGATCCCTTTCGCATTCTAGCTGGTGGAATAATTGGTTTAAAACACCTACTGCAGTTCAAGCCTCACGTTGTGGTCTCTGCTGGAAGCTTTGTCAGCGTGCCTGTTGCCCATGCAGCTCGAGCATTAGGCATCCCTCAGGTATTGCTACAAATGGATGTTTTGCCAGGACTGGCTAACCGGTTGATGGCTCCAGCCAGTTCAGCGCTGGCTTATTATTTTCCAGCCTCTGAGAGAGCCTTTCAACGCATCCCGGAGCGACAACACGTCGGTCCCGTTGTACGCAGATCTGTTTATCAAGGAGATCCCGAACGGGCCAACCAGCGCTTTCAGCTGAATCCTGACCTACCAGTTTTGCTAATCACTGGTGGAGGACAAGGTGCCGTCGGCTTGAACAGAGCCATTCAACCGCTGTTGCCGGCCTGGCAGGAACGCTTCCAGGTAATTCACCTGACTGGACGGGGTAGTAANAATGATCTGGTGCATGGTCCTCGCTATCAGACCCATGAATTTGTCAACGAGGGCATGGGTGATCTATTAGCCCGTAGTCAGCTTATAATTACCCGCGCAGGCCTTGGNACCCTCGGTGAGTTATCGATTCTAGGCAAGGATGTGATCCTTGTTCCTCTACCGAACAGCCACCAGGAATCAAATGCTTCCGCATTGGCTGAAGCTGGCGCTATCACACTGCTAAACCAGCAGGAATTGGCTGAAAATGGATCGCAATGGTGGTCCAAATTTTGGTCTACATATCAACCNGGNATCACCGGACAACGAATGCAGTCCTACTGGCCACCGCAAGGCNCTAACGCGTTTGCTAGTCTGATTCGCCAACAAGGCCTGCNTATATCTTAATCTTAGGGAGGATAAGAGATGGAATTGATGTATCAGAACGTTGTGGAAATGATGGATCGCTGCTGCGAAGAATACGCAGATCTGCCCATGTATGGAGCCCCGGCCAATGGTGACTACAATTGGATGACATTTCGCGATTTTGCTGAGACCGTTGCCGATTTGCGGGGAGGACTGGACTGGCTTGGAATCGGGATGGGGGACTGTGTTGGAGTCATCGCAAGCAATATGATTCCTTGGGTTACGATGGCCTACGCAACCTTCAGCGCAGGGGCTGTCTATGTGCCAATGTACCCTCAGCAACACACAGAAGAATGGCAATACATTCTACGCGATGCAGGTTGCAAGGTACTCCTGGTCGCCTCTGAAAAACTCTATCATGAGGCACTGACCTGGCGTGGGGAGATTCTCCCAGAATTGCAGCACGTTGTCCTACTGCGAGAAGCTGCAGATCCTAAAATTCATACCTACGAGGGATTGCGCAAGATGGGCCAGCAGCACCCTGTTCCTGCACAATACCCAGAAGCTAGTGCGCTATTAGAAATCATGTACACATCTGGGACCACTGGTAACCCCAAGGGTGTGATGCTAAGTCATCGTGGAGTACTTTCTACCGTCCAGGCAGGTTTGACGAGCATCCCTTTTCAGAAAGGTGACCGCACACTGGCTTTCTTGCCTTGGGCTCATATTTTTGGCCAGATTTGCGAAATTCATGGGCTGATGATGTTTGGAATGTCTGCAGCCATGAACGAAAATCTTGCTAAATTAGTCGATGAACTGGGCCAGGTCAAACCAACCCTTCTCTTTGCAGTCCCACGTGTTTACAATCGAATTTATGAAAAGATTCATCTACAGATCTACAACAAGTCTCCCAAGCTCTACTCCCTATTCCAATACGGATTGACCTGTTCCGCCAAGCGACGGCATGGTGAGAAACTCTCCCTCAAGGAAGCGCTGTCCTTCAAACTTTGCGACAAGCTCTTCTTCTCGAAGGTTCGGGCACGTTTTGGCAATCGATTGCGGATGGCTTACAGCGGAGGAAGTGCGCTGAATCCGGAGGTCATTGAATTTGTCCAAAACATCGGCATCACTCTCCTCGAAGGATATGGACTGACCGAAGCAATTGTCTCTGCCAACGCACCCGATGTTCAGAAGACCGGAGCCGTTGGCAAGCCATTACCAGGAGTGCGCGTTGAGATTGATCGCTCTGTGACCACAGCCAACGAGCAAGATGGAGAGATCATTATCCATGGCCCAACCCTGATGCTGGGCTACCATAATCTGCCAGAAGAAACCGCGAGTGTGTTCACACCGGAAGGAGGCTTTCGCACTGGAGATGTGGGTAATATTGACGAGGATGGATTCCTTCGGATTACTGGGCGAGTCAAGGAGATTTATAAGCTGGAAAATGGCAAGTATTGTGTCCCAGCTCTAGTGGAAGAATCACTCAAGCTCAGTCCTTTCATTAATCAGGTGATGATCTACGGCTTCCAGAAACTCTACAACGTCGCGCTAATCGTAGTTGAAGTCGATGCCCTGAAAACCCATGTGTCCCGCAACAACATCGCTGGCACACTGGAAGACTGGCTCAAGGATGAAGAGATCCTCAAGCTCTACAAGCAGGAACTCCGCAAATATGCAGCAGACTTTCAGGACTATGAGCGGCCCAAACGCTTCCATCTACTGACTGAAGAGTGGACCGTGGACAACAACCTGATCACCCCAACTCTGAAGTTGAAGCGCAATCGCGTCGAGGAACACTTTCGGGAAGAACTGACAGGAATGTACTGATTCAAAGCCATTGGCGGAGCGCAGACCAGATGGGTTCACGCCCAGACTTGTCTAGGGAGGAATGTGGCAAAGGGTCCTGCTCTAATTGGAGAGTAGTTCGAACTTGCTGAAGCTGACTGCGGTACTGGCTCCGCTTGAGCTTATCCATCTTGTTGGCCACAACTAGGACGGGCCGCTGGTAGTGATCCAGCCAAGTCTTCATCTGGCGGTCATGCTCTCCCGGTTTGTGGCGGACATCCACGATCAGCACGACACCTCGAAGAGTGGAACGCTCCCCAAGATAGGCCTCAATCGTTGTCTGCCAACCACGACGTACTGCTTCAGGCACCTTCGCGTAGCCATAGCCAGGTAGATCGACCAGATGAAACAGGTCGTTAATACAGAAAAAATTGATCAGCTGGGTCTTACCTGGCGTGGAACTGGTCTTGACCAGTTGGTTGCGCTGCAGCAATGAATTGATCAACGTGGATTTGCCCACGTTGGATTTTCCAGCAAAGGCGATTTCAGGCAGGCTTGGATTTGGGAATTGCTTGGGTTGTGCTGCGCTGGTAAGAAATTCTGCTGAATGAATCTTCACTGTTTGTCTTCCGTTCCAATCTCACGGATTGTCACCTTGTCGGTGGTCTCCTCTGCTTCCTTTTCNGGATCTTTAAAATATTCTGCTGGGATTTCAAAGTGATGGACTGCCAGGGCTTGTAAGCGGTCCTGGCTACAAGCCGCCTCATCTCGGGCCAAATCAAAGTATAGCAGTACTGTCAGAATCGAAGCATAGGGATAGAAAATCAATGCAGTCAGGTACTGTGTCCAGCGCAAGGCAGCCTGGGTTTCTGCACTTCCCAACAACTTGACGAGGTCTTCTCCGTCCGCTGCCATTGGATNTGTTTGCAACAAGGCACTGAAATTGATTTCCGGCAGGAACAGTTGGAGCAACACGATAAAGAGCAATAACTGCAGGATCATGGCGACAACAACGACACTAAAAGCTCGTTTCAACCGGTTACGAGTCAGTTGAAAGCTACGCACCAAGGCAGGAAGTCCCCGTAGCTCTTCTATCACACAAACTGGTTGAGCAATGGTCAGAAAAACAAAGCTACTGAGCCAGAGCGTCACCAATACAACATTCAACGGTGTCGGTGCCATCAATCCATAGAATCCGAGGATGGTCAGCAAGTACTGTAGGATTCCGACATGCAGAGGTCGCAAGACAGCGCGACTGCCCAAACGGCGTAAAATCTTCCCAGTGGGAAAAACTCCCGTGAACAGTAGGGAGAGCAGTCCCAGGGTTGCTCCTGCTTCCAACAGTCTCATCAGCAGGAAAAAGACCACGCTCTCTCCCTGATCCACTCCGCTCAGGCTGAGCATTAGCGCTGGAATCAGTAACACCAGGGTCAGTCCCAACAAAGGAAAGAGATGCGCGCGATAAATCTGCCAACTCTGAACAAAGAGCGAACTAAGGGTTGGGGCAGCAGGTATGAGACTCATGCGCAATTCATTACGGATAGCAATACGTTATCAGTTAAGCAGCAACAGGAGAGGTCATGACCTCAGAACGTGCATCACTGGTGCAGACTAAAAATAGTACAGAAAACAAANTTATACCTCGATCCCAGCTTGCTTTACAAGTCGAAGCGTCTACGCAGACCTTGCCGGACGAGTCAGATCTGATCATCCACGAGTTGAATCAGAAGCTGAACTCACTGCGACAGCAACTGGTCAATTACGAAAGCCAACGTCAACAAGCGAATGGTCCCAGCCCACGACAATTACGGGCCCAACTGGCCAAACAGGAAGCCCAACTACAAAATCTTCAGGCCGAAAGGGCAACAGCCAATTACCATGCCCGATCTCTACCACAGACCTTTTCTGCTTTGCGTAAACCAGCCTCTCAGTTGGAGGAACGAGTCGGTCAACTGCTGGAGAGAATTCCCGACCCAGAGGTCCGCAAAGCTTTAGAGCACTGTCGCCAGCTGGCCAAGCAAATGCTGGATGACACTGATAACCAGCAACAGGAACTAGAAGAGATCCATCAGGATTATCAGCCTGAACGCAGAGCGGTCAATCTATTGAAATTCTTTCGGGGAGTTGCCCGTCAGCACACGCAACAGAGTCAACATCCACTGCGGCTCTTTGCTTCGACTCGGCTTCCCGATGAGATGCGCTTGGACCCAGCAGGATTCCGGAGAGCCTTGCTGGCCATGCTTCAGGAAGTAGGACGCCAAGCAAATACGGAACCGCTCCAGTTGCTACTGCAAACCTCTAATCCACGCCAACAACGAGATGCTCGAGTCCAGATCACTGTTAAGATCGATTCCGGCTCCAACTTGTCGAAGGCAAAAAATTGGGGCGACTATCTGGCGCAGCGAATGAGCGAGGTGGATGGGAGTCCAGAATTGTTGATCGGGCGCAAAATTATCTACGCCCATGGAGGAAGGATCAGCTTACGCCGGGAAGAAGATCAGGTCGTTGGGTTGGAAGTTAGCCTTCCGATGGAAACAATAACTCACAACGGTTTGCCACAGGTCGTGCTGTCNGCGGATACAAAGACGCCCACAAGCGGGGATTCCTGACAGATCTTAAGTTGTGGCAGTTCCGTTCGTTTTGCTAACAGTCGAATCTGTTGTGCTCGCAGTAGCGGTTGATTCAGCTTCCTTGGCTTCAGCAGCTGCTACATTTTCCTTTCGTGCGGCCAAGTCCTCNTGCCCCTTTTCAAACGCATTTGCCACTGCTTCCAGCTTGTCTCCAGTACTCATCTGAGAGAGCTTCAATGAACCGAACTTGTTGGCCACTCCACCGAAGTCATTCTCAAAGTCTTTCTTGATATCCTTCACTTCGAGATCCCGCTCAATGGTATCCATCTCAGTCTGTACGGTGTGACGAATATCGTTGGTAGCCCGTTTGAGTTCNACGAGCCCCTTGCCAACGGAGCGCATGACTCCAGGAAGTTGCTTGGGTCCAATGAAGATCAGCGCAATCACAACAATGATGACTAACTCTGGCAGACCGATGCCAAACATGAGATTCTCCTCCTAAACGTTTATCAACAAGACGTGAACTTATATCCTGCTTAACGAGGAAAGGCAAATGCCCAATGACGACTTTCTGGCAGTTCTTGATTTTGGGAGCCAGTACGCCCACCTGATTGCCAAGCGAATCCGGCACCTAGGAGTTTATACCGAGATCTTTCCACCCTCTATTGACACAGATAGCCTTGAGGCTGCCAAGGGCATCATTCTTTCTGGGGGGCCTGCTTCTGTCTTTGCCGAGGACGTGCCAGCCTTCAATCCAGAAATCCTCAACCTCTCTCAGCCCATTCTTGGCCTCTGCTACGGCCACCAACTGATGGCCAAGCACTTTGATGGACGTGTAGCCAATACGGGGCAGGGAGAGTTCGGCAAAGCTTCTCTGCGTCAACTGAACCCTTCTCCCTTATGGAAAGATGTTGCCGACAACTCCCAGGTCTGGATGAGCCACCAGGACAGCGTCACGGAGCTTCCACAGGATTTCCAGGTGATTGGTGAAACTATTTCAGGCAGCCTGACCGCTTTGCAGCACGAGGAACGTCCGTTGTTTTCCCTGCAGTTTCACCCAGAAGTCACTGACACGCTGGCAGGCACTCAGATTCTCAGCAATTTCNTAAAACTCTGCAAGGCACACCCTAGCTGGAGCATGGAACGGTTCATTGAGCAGACAAAGGATGAACTTCAACAACAAGTTGGTGAGCACAATGTGCTGATGTTCCTCAGTGGTGGTGTGGACTCTTCGGTTGCCTTTGCTTTGCTAAACGAAGCCCTAGGCAAGGAAAGGGTGCTAGGACTCTTCATCAATAATGGCTTTCTACGTCTGAATGAGGCCGAGCAAATTCTCCAACGCTACGAACAGCTAGGTTATGACAATGTGGTTGGCAGAGACTACAGCGAGGCTTTTCTAGAGGCAATCGCCGGNGAAGTGGACCCACAACGGAAACGACACCAGGTTGGCAACACCTTTTTGAGAGTANGGGAAAAACTACTGGAAGAATTAAAATTGAACCCTGGTGAATGGCTGCTCGGACAGGGCACGCTCTATCCAGACATCATCGAATCTGGAGGCACCAAACACGCCAAGGTGATCAAGTCCCATCATAACCGAGTCGATGCAATCCAGGATTTGATTGCCAAGGGTCATGTTGTTGAGCCNCTCAANGAACTCTACAAGGATGAGGTGCGATGCNTCGGGGAACTNCTGGGNCTNCCCANAGANATCGTCTGGCGCCATCCNTTTCCTGGGCCNGGTCTTTCAATCAACGTCCTCTGTTCCAATGAAGATANAATCCTTCAGCCCGAANACAACAGCACACTGGACNCACTNNACCAACATNTNNCANCCACTCAGGNTTCTCTACTACCNGTACGCANCGTNGGTGTACANGGAGATCAACGAACCTANNCAGAGCCGGCTGTGNTNCTNGGCCCAACAGACTGGGAGTNGNTNGAGAACACTTCGATTCGACTGACNAACCAANTACGTGCGATCAATCGNGTNGTGGCCTATCTTCCNCTTCAACNAACAGATCAGCTACCCAACTGGCGNGTNCGNCGTGCCTTCTGTGANAAGCCTCGCCTNGACTTGCTNCGTNCTGCTGAGGCTCANGTCAGTGAANCCTTCACTAATCATGGCTNGCTGGAGCNTATCTTTCAANTNCTGGTNATNCTNNTNCCNNTNTCNCANGANGGNNACCAAGACAGCATCGTGCTACGTCCCGTCATNTCNGAAGATGTNATGACTGCGCGCTTCGCCCCCGTGGATTGGCAAGTTCTCCATGAACTTTTGCCCCAACTCTATGCTCTGGATGGAATTGACTCCGTCTTCTTCGATATCACTCACAAGCCTCCTGCTACGTTTGGGTGGGAGTAGTGATTCAACACTAACCCACTGATTTAATTGGGTGTGGTGACTTTGCCAACTGTTCCACATTCAAGATCTCATCACTGATATCATTGGCTTTTTTCCTCGCAGTTGCACAGAAACTTACACATTCCTGTGACTACTGCATCTAACGGTGACCCAAAGAGGAAAATGCCACTCAAACGACAGCTCAGAGCATCAGAAATCCCTATCTTTGATAATGCCTACATCCATCAGCGTGGCGATTACTGGCAGTTGCACATGTGGCTGGAACGTGAAGGCAAGTATGCCCGCAAGAGCCTGCGTACCCGTTCACAGTCAACCGCAGTGGAGCGAGCCAAGCGACTCTACATGGAAATCTCTGCTCATCAACTCTCTGGCAAAACCTACTTCAGCCTGACTGTCAAACAAGGAGTTGCGCAGTACCTGGCTGCAAGGGAGCGGGATGTGGAACTGGGACTGATTACCAGAGACAGGTACATCACCATCCGTAGCCAACTCAAGCACTGGCAAGAGTTTATTGGTAGAGAGACACGATTGAAGGAATTGGATACTGGAGACTGTGAAGACTACTTCCAGTTTCGACAGCGAGTGTCTGGCAAAAAAGTGAAGAATCTCACCGTGCAGCATGAGCAGAGTACGATTAACCAGTGTATGCGTTGGCTGCACAAGCGTGGAGAGACGGAGATTGATAGATTTGAATTCCGCAAGCTGCCTCGTGTTGACAGGGGCAATGAGGCGATACGTAGAGCAACACTGACGGGGCAAGAGTATCAGCAGTTGTGTGCAGCAATGCGGGTGTACTGTATTGGGAAGAAGGGGGAGCTAGATACAGCAGAGCGTTTACAGCGCCAGCGAAACTCCGCAAGGCTTGAAGCTGATGAGTTAGCATGGAGCTGGTTTTCTGGTGAATCGTGTTAACACGATTCACCCTCATATCAACTCTGCCGCTCGTCTCATCTGCTCATCATTGACATCAACGTAGCGCTGAGTTGTCTGAATGCTGGTATGTCCTGCCATCTCTGCTAGTACTCGCACATCTACTCCTTTCGTACTGAGTTCTGTGGAAAGATTTTTATACCCACCACAGAAATAGGTGAGTTTAGATTTAATGGGACTGCAGGCCCTGCGGTACAAGTGTGACTAGAAATAGGGACCTACCGATCGTTCATTGGGGAATCACATCCATTTTACCAATAAAGCGTTAGCTTTACGGGACAGGGATTTTTTGAAACGATTGATTGGACAGAGAGTGGGCAAAAGAAGGGATGCTGCCAATTATGTTTATTCGCAGCATCTTTGGAATCACAAGAGATGAATTTACTCTTTATTCACTTGATGAGCAAATTTACCACCGTGATTTTTCTCGGGGCTTGGCTTCGTTCACTTTCCAAGCTCTACCATCGATTTCATTTCCATTTAGCGCATCAATCGCTGCTTTTCCCTCAGTAGCATCATCCATCTCTACAAAAGCAAAGCCCTTAGAGCGGTTGGTTACTCTGTCCATGATGACTGATGCCTTACTAACTTGCCCAAACCGGCTGAATGCTGATCGTAGCTGTTCATCAGAAACACTGTAAGCCAAGTTCCCTACATAAATATTCACAAAACATCTCACAAATTGGCTCGAAATTTAAAACGATTGAGCGACATCAAGCCTCAAGCCACTCAATAGCACCGATACTATTATTTAGATCGGTAATAAAACTATACTGACAAATTTAAAATACGCACTTTTTATTTTGACAGAGGGTTGTGAAAAATCTTTAGCGGTTTGGACTTTCGCTCAATTGCCGACATGTGTGGTACCAGCGTTACCCAAATTGAGCGTACCTACTACCAACTAAACGATACAATCCATTTAACAAATGCCGTGTCTGACCACAAGCTGAATACTAATGAGACGATTCGTGTGAATTGAACGGGGTGGATGTGTTAACACAATTTAAATCAATAGCTCAGGTGGCATTCTAGAATAGTTTACTTTAAGACAATACCAAGCTCAAAAAGATAAGATTCCATGCACAAATAGAAAGGCAGAATTTAAAACAGAATAAAGATATCCAAATATTTACTTCAATAGAGATCTAAATAAAAGTTTTTCACTGATTTAAAATTTAAATATAATAAACTAATTTTGATATTTAAACTGCTCAAAAGTATTTTATAGATATTTCTTTTCTACAGTTGGGGAATTCATTACTTTCATCAATGAATTATAATCCATTTTCATCCTGCATTCGGCTCCAATACTTAGTTTTAAATTAGAAACATTTAAAACTAAATGATCACTAGTGGCTCCTACGAAAGTAAAGCCATTGGGAAAAACCAGTGAATTAGCATCAGTGTCCTGGTTCCCAATTGCAAGAATTACTTGATCATTTTTCTTTAAATAATTTGAAATAATTTTAGCTGATGATGTTTTTATAAATTCTGGCTTCCTTTTACTTTCAATTACTTCTGATATGAGTGTAAATGCATCAGTATAGAGCCCTTGTATCGGATTGCCAGAGATTGGATCACTTCCAAGTAAAATTGATTCACCTAATCTCAACTCATTAATTTGATTTAAATTATTATTGGAAAAGACCCAAGGCAGACTAGCAGAGTTACCACCAGATATAATCCTAATATTATCTTCATATTGATTTTTTAATTTATCTATAATATTGGAAAATAAAGACATAATTTTTTGATTGGGAGGAGCTTTATTTAAGCAGGCAAAATTAGCACCAATACCTTTAATATTAATTCCAGGAATTTGGACAATTCTTTTAAAAGCATTTTCGAGATCACTGGGCATAATTCCCTCGCGCAAATCACCCATTTCTACCATCAAAACGATATTATGAATCTTACCCTTTTTTAATGCAGTACAAGCTAGTGCCTCTATCACACTGATCTCAGTATTATAACTAAAATTACAACTATCTACAATCAACTGAATTTGACTACTCATTGGTGTCCGGATCATTGTGATATCAGAGATAATTCCTGCTTCACGCATTCTAATCACATTCTCAATACGAGAATCTGCAAGTCCAGTCACACCACCAGCAATTATAGCTAAAGCAATTGCAGGATCACCGCATACCGCTTTTGTAACACCTATTGTATTGATTCCTTTAATCTTAAGTTTCTGTACTAGATATTGAGAGTTTTTTTGTATTTTATTTAGATTTATTTCAACGCGTGGTGTGCTCATTATTGAGCTGCTAATGAAGGATTTTTTAGTTGAGGAAAAGCATCTAAGACTATATCAACTAATTTTGCAACTGGGGACCTTAATGCATCTGTAATCGGAAGCCGGAGTTGTGAGGCATAGTCAATAATTGCTCTTGTGATTTCATCATCCGTCATTTCCTCATGGTTTAGTGTTAGACCTATCACCTTAGTATTTGCAAATTTTTCGATTAGTGAAATTTCATCTGCTGGGTTAGGCATCAGCATGTTTGGAAAGTCACATCGAAAAATCCGTTTAGGAGAATGCTGAAGAATAACAGCATGTGGTTGACTACCACGCAGGATGAAAGCAGAGGTACAAAAAGCAGGGTGACTCAAGGCACCTTGGCCTTCTACTAAAATCACTTGGGGCTTTTCTGTCAATGAAGCCTGAATAATTACTTTTTCTAGCTCACCACAACAAAATTGTGAAGGTACTGAATCCAGCGCAATACCATAACGCCCACCTTGTATAAGCCCAGTCTGACCAGTGTTAATTAAAATAGTTTTAATTCCTCGCTTATTCAAAGATTCTTCCAGAATTGTAGCAGTAGTTCGTTTCCCAATAGCGCAATCAGTACCAAGTATTGCAATTCTTATTTCAGATGTATCTGCCACACTACCAGTAAAAACGACCATATCTTTACTAGGAATGGGTTTTCTCATATCAAATAGTTTTACTTTTGAGATTTCTGCAGCTTTCATGATTTGACTATCATTACATAAGTATTCATGTAATCCACTAATGATGTTCATTCCTAATTTGATTGCCTGCAATATGACTTTTTTGTCAATAATTGAGAACCTTCCATTTGTTGGTGCCATCCCATAAATCATTGTATCTGGAATTTTAATTTCATTATTGACAGCTTCTCTAAGATTTTCAAATATGGGGATATGATTTATTTTATTATCTAAAACTAATCCACTATCGAGACCTTTTTTACTACTATCAATTACGGAAGTAATAAGAAATCCTTTTGAATACCTGATGAGTCCATTTGCTGTTTTTCCGTCTACTTTCGAAAAATTATTTTCACAATAAATAACTGCAGTAGGTAATATAATTTCCAAAATCTATCCTTTTTTATAAATGATTTTAATCAAGTTTATATTTATTTAAACTCTTTACAATTTACAGTTTTACAACTTAATTCGAAAATGATAATAACTAAATTTTCTTTGGAAGTTTCTAATATACCAATTCAGTATATTTTTATACTTAATATAAAACATATATTCTAGATGATTTTTTCGTATAGATTCCCCAACTTAAAAATTTATTTCGAATTTATGGAATTCTTGATCTGCTCACTGATGTTGTTTGAACGATAGAAATTTTCTCTACAATTCTAGGACTCCTACTGATAGGTTTTAGAACCAAAATTCTAAAACCTGTGATAAAGTATTCCTTAGAACTTTGAATTATCGTTGATATGAGTTCACATCATTCTTCAATTTTGCTGAAAACTCATCAAACTCAGTTTCACGAAAAATATTTTTATTATTGAAAATCAATTATATTTTGAAAAATTTAATGAAATAATTTCATTTCATTTAACCTAAACAATACGCAACAACATTTTTTCCTGATCCAATCAATCTATTTGAAGAAACCTTAATCCCAAAATATTTATTTAAATGATAAGTTAGAATAAACTTAGTCTTTTCCCTGCTGTAATTGCTGTACTAATAATTACATTTGCAATTACAAGTCTCAGTTTATTCTGTAGGTGTATCAAATGAGTTGATAGTCTGTTGACTCAGTAAAGGTCAATGCTGAACTATCTTTTGTTGGCGTGATTAGTAGCAGACTTGAAAGTAGGTTAGCATTAGGCCACTAATATAGTACACCTTTTTTGATAATTTGTTGAATTATTTACTCTAAATCTTTTGGCGTTGGAGCAATTGCGTAGTTTGGACAAATGAAGTTATCTCTGAGATTTGGAGATCTAACAATGCAATGTCCTCACTGCGCTCATCCAGACTACATCCTCTTTGGTAAAAATCGAGGGGCTCAACGTTACCACTGCCAAGCTTGTCGACAAACCTTTCAGACACTGTGCAGAGGCAAGGACCTGGCCCTCAAAGAACAGGCTCAAAAGCTATACTTAGAAGGACTGGGACTCAGA
>NYTS01000015.1 GCA_002683655.1 Deltaproteobacteria bacterium | reverse complement strand
TTTTCTTCCGTCAAGGTAGCAAATCGTCTGTGAATAATCCCCCCCCAAATGCTCATCGTGTTTTCGGCTTAATTTTAAGAACTTATCCATAAACAAAAAATTGGCTACTTTTTCCTTCTTATCAATCCTTGTTGAGAGAATGATCAGACAACCCGATGAAGAGAAAGATATGTCAAGAAAGAAGACCTGGGATATTTCGGATGCCTTTTCGGGAATTGGTGCAACCCCTGATTCCCACAGATCCAAGAGTCTCCAACAAGACCTACCAACGCCAATGAGGGGGTGGCAGGAAACCGAAATATTCCAACCGCCTCTACTTTTCGGCAATGGTTTACGCATTACGGACTGGCATCAGCTGGAATTCCTTGCCCCGTGAAAAGTTTGGCGGGCTGAGCNCCTCGGCNCTNCACGATAANTTCCAGCAATGGAGTATGGCCGGTGTGTTTACGAAAATTTGGCAGCGAGGTCTGGCNGAATACGANGAACTGCAAGGAATCTCTTGGGCTTGGCAAGCGGCAGATAGTGCTNGCATCGAAGCACCACTGGCCAGAGAGNCCGCTGGTCCAAACCNGACNGATCGGGGAAAAGAAAGGCTCAAAACGACATGTTCTTGTTGACGAGAATGGCATCCTGATCTCGCTACTCGTCAGCGTAGCCAACCGGCATGACAGCGTGGCTCTGGAGCCTTTGCTCAAGGCAGCCGTCGTTTCACCGACCTCAGCAAAGCAGCGGAACTTGTGCTCGGATGCAGGCTATGTTGGCAAAGAAGAAGTCGTCCAATGCCATAGCTTCATCCCACACATCCGCCCACGAGGGGCAGAGAAAAAAGAGATGGAGACCAATCCCAAGTTCAAGACGCGAAGATGGGTCGTCGAGTTGACTCACACCTGGTTCAATCGTTTTCGAAAGTTGATTCCCAGGTATGAAAAAACGGATTACTCCTACCAGTTCCTGACCAGCCTTAGTTGCGGCTATGATCACTTTGAACAAGGTCATGTCTATTTATGGATAAGCTCTTAAAATTCTGATCTTTGGCTTGATGACCAATCTCAAGGAACTGAGATTGACGGTCCCAATATGCTGTCCCACCTTAATCGAAAGACCAGATCTCAACTCGGTGCATCGTAGAGTCGTTCGTGACATAGCATCGAGTAATTTCTGATCAGCATCTGTGAGGCTTAGATTTTTGAGGATTTCTCCACAGACAGGAGTTTCTGGTGTGGTAGTGCTCCACTCACTGACCACCAAAACGGGTAGGGTCATGTTGCTGCATCGGCTTCATCCAGTTCTTCTTCAACTGGATCTGTATCTTCATCTAAACCAGCATCCTCGGTTTTATCATCTGATGTCAGAATCGAACAGAGCGCTTCTTCCAGATCACTTTCTCTTCCTCGTGCAAAAAGATCTTCACGAAGACTTCCTGTTTGTTCGTTGAAGATACCACCTCTGCCAGCACCAAGTATCTGAGCCAGTTTGTTGGAATCCTCGTAGCAGTATTCTTGCCGGAGTGGCCAAACTTCATCTTGAACAATTTGACTGATCTGATGAGTGCCCGATACGGGTTTACCGTCCTGCATCAGATAAGAGTGTCCGATTTGCAGATTCCTACCATCGCGACCGAGTTGCTCCACGATTCTGCGATTCAGAGCCCTGAGCCATGTGCTTAGGCTGACATCAGCAATTTTCCCAGATCTCAGCAATTCTGGATCAGGAAGCAATTCCTTGAAAGCAAACCGGCGACGAAGAGCTGTATCAATCAAAAGGATGGAGCGATCTGCAGTGTTCATAGTACCGATCAGATAAAGATTTTTTGGTACCATGAAATCGTCTTTGGCAGAGGCAGAATTGTTGATCCTTTTCCACGTTTTGTGGATTCGATCAGAGTGATCAATTCTCCAAATATCTTTGGGATATTCCCTCTGTTGATCTCATCAATGATCAGTAGGAAGTGTTTTTATGGTTCAGATCCCGCAGCATTTACCATTCTTCTGAAAATACCCGGTTCCAACTTAAATCCATCCCCAGTCGGCCGATACCCTTCAATAAAATCTTCATAGAAATTCATTGGGTGGAATGTACAGAACGCAAGAGGTGCACTTCCATCCCTGCCATAGATTCTCTCCAGTTCTGCACCGGAGAGTTTTGCAGATAGTCGATTGAAGTTATCCCTGGCAATGATCTCTCTGGCAGCACGTACTGCATGCAAGGTTTTTCCAGTGCCAGGAGGACCGTAGAGAATAATTTGATGCTTTCGTTCAAGCATCCCTGCAACCTGCTTGTTCAGACCCTCCATCGGGGGAAGAGGACTGCTACTGTGGAGCATCTGAACATCAACTCCCATCCTCAGATCAAGGAGTATTTCCAAAAAACCTNGTGGATCAATCTAGCAGATACCCTGGAGGAAACCCTGGTTGAGTTGGCCAGGACCACAGGCAAACCGGAAGCGGCAACTCTACTGAATAACATCACTGAGTGCCGACACCTGCACAAGCGACTCAATACCTACGTCAATCACTTGCAGTACAAACATCACCGCAGTGATGGTCGGGTGCACGGGCAGTTCAATCCACTGGGTACAGTCAGTGGTCGAATCTCTGCTAATAACCCCAACCTCCAGAACATCCCCCGCTCAGCAGAGTTCCACAAACTCTACATCCCCACGGAAGGCAAAGTCTTCGTGATTTGTGACTACAGTCAGATTGAACTCAGAGTCTGTGCCGAATTAGCAGGAGAGATCAAGATGATTGAAGCAATGAGGAAAGGAGAAGATCTGCACCGGATGACAGCTGCCAAGATCTTTGGAGTTTCAGAAGCAGAAGTGATTAAGGAACAACGTCAGCAGGCCAAGGCCGTCAACTTCGGCTTGATCTACGGCATGAGTCCCAATCGGCTGGTTAAGGAAGGGATTGCCAGGGATCAAAAACAGGGAGCAGCGATTATCAAGGCCTTCTTTGAGCTCTACCCGAGGATCAAGCGGATGCACAAGTATCTGGAGCAAGATGGTGCAGGCAATTCAAAAGGATCCAACCCAACTGCAAATCCGGACTCAGGAAACCAATCGCAGACGTTGGCTAAGTCGGAAGGATGTCAGTTTCAAAGATGGTACACTACGACCGAACACGCTCTTCAATCAACCCTTGCAAGTTCTAGCAGCTGACAGAATGAAAGGCGCCCAAGTGGTTCTGAAGAAGCGTCTGGAGGAACTAGATGCCGAACTAGTAGCCGTGATTTATGATGAAGTGATCGTGCAGACCCCCCACCCTTGGCAGATGAGGTACAGATTATAGTAGAGCAGGCAATGATCGATGGGATGCAGATTTTTTTTGGTGAAGTGCCGATTACTGCGGAGGCTGTGGTTGGCAAGAGTTGGGCTGNGAAGTGAATACTGACTAATTCTTTGAATTCCTTTTTGGTAAAAGTCTCCAACATTTAACCCATATTATTTACGCAGGTATTGAAATGAGCCCAAAAAAAATTGTTTAGTTCAGAACATAAAAGCATCAAAGATCTCAAACTTCTATAAATCTTGATAATTCTAAATTTATTCCAGTAGTAAGCTTTCTAGCACCTCTTGCGATCAGTGAAGTTCGCAAGAGGCTACAGGGAAACTACCTACTATACCATCATTTGCCCATCTTGGCGCGTGATGGCAATAATGCTAGATCGCGGAGCTGTATTACCTCCTCCTGGAAAGTGACTACCCTCTCTCTCACCAGGATGCTGAATCCCAACAAACAGGGTTTTTCGATCACCAGTCCAAGTTAAGCCAGTGACCTCAGCCTCATTTGGAGCAACCATAAAGCGCCTAATTTCACCTGACTCTGTGTCGGCACAGAGCATCTGGTTGTTACCCATTCCAGCAAAATCTTTTGCGTTGGAATAATTCCCATCGGTTTGGATCCAAAGCAGACCGCTTGGGTCAAACTTGATCCCATCTGGGGAGTTGAACATATTGTCCGCTGTTACATTGCTCGACCCAGCATAGGCATCGGAATGAATATTTGGATTTCCAGCGGCAACGAACAAATCCCAGGTGAACCCATTGGAAGTATGATCCTCATCATCAGGGCTCCACCGGACAATTTGACCATACAAGTTTTTGTTTCTTGGATTAGGTCCTCCTGAAGGTGTTGCATCTCCACCTTTGTTTGGCTTGACTCCCCGATTCTTGTTGTTAGTTAAGGCACAATAAACTTCATTTTTTACTGTGTTTGCTGCAACCCACTCTGGTCGATCCATAGTAGTTGCCCCTACCTTTGAGGCAGCAATTCTTGTGTGAATACATATTTCAGCATCAGACATCCCTGTGGTTGCCGTAGTTAGCGGTAACCACTCTCCTCGAAGATCATCGATGAATTTTGCTACATAGAGTGTTCCATCTTCAAGTAAGTCACGATTATCTCCACCTTGAGTGTACTTATTTTTACTAACAAAACGATAAAGGAACTCGCCCCTTTCATCATCTCCTAAGTAGACAACGGCATGACCATTGGCAGCAATAACTACTTCAGCATTTTCATGTTTAAACCGACCAAGTGCTGTTCTCTTTTTAGGAGTAAAGTTTGGGTCTGTTGGGTCATATTCAACTACATAACCATTTCTATTTGATTCATTTGGCTCTTTACTTATATCGAATCGATCATCAATGGTCGCCCAACCATATCCTCGGTCTTTGTGGCCAACACCATAACGCTTCATCTCTGCAGTCAAGGGATATTCTTGATCACTGCTGGAGTAGTAGCCATTGAAGTTTTCTTCGCAAGTCAAATAAGTGCCCCAAGGTGTGGATCCGTTCGCACAGGTGTTCCATGTACCGAGTGAGAGGGTTCCAGATGGATCTGCTGATGTCTTCAGCAGATCATGTCCGGCAGCTGGTCCAGTAATTTCCATCGGAGTGTTGGGTGTAATGCGTCGGTTGTATGGAGAATCTTTCACGATGCCCCACCGACCACCACGCTGCGCCAATTCAACAACAGTGTTGCCCTGAGCTGCCATGTTCTTTCGAACATCATCAGGATTTTCAGGTTTCTTTGACGCACGATTACCGTGGATAACCTTTAAATTTGAATATTCATTATTGAGTGCCAAGATATAATGGCTATCATGCTGATACANCTGCATGCCATCATTGTTATCTCCGAACGCCAATTCTTGACTGGCACCTGTTCCCCTTGTCTCATGATCAAATTCTTCTACTCCAGACCAGAGGGGATCTCCCCAACTCACAACTGTATGCCAAGAATATCCTCTTGGAACAGTAATCGTATCTAGGCTATTAGCTTGTACTGCATCAAAAGCGAGTCGCGAAGCTTTAGCTTTTTTGGGTATTAGTGTAGCGGCACCACTACTCAAAGCCAATGCAGCCAAACCAAATTTCATTCCTCCTTTAAATACGTCCCNGCGTGAAAAGGCCTTTTCACAAATTTTTTCAAATTCAGATTGCTCTGGACCAGGATTCCGCAATTCATCAAATTCGTCTGAAGACAACTTGGATAAGTCCATGATTTTTACCCTTTATTAAATTCGTTGATTAGTCGAGGTTCAGCAATTCGAAGCTACCATTCAGAAATTACAATTAATTATTATGAGGCTAAAAGCATAATAAATAACTGAAAATTTAGTGCAATTGATGGATTATTGTAAGTCATATGACAAGCCTTTTATTAAAATAAAATACTGTAAAATTATGCAATAAATTTTGCCTACTAAATGGATATTTTTTTTAGCCGCGTAAAGTGTTTTTAAAGAATTATGCAAATACTTTTAAAGGAATAAACATCAGGAAAACATTGATATAACTGACCTTCATAAGTAATCTTCCCTTTCATATCTCCCTATTTTTTTCANCACCAATACAAATTAACACCTCCCAAATTTGTATTATTTTGTCCAAGGANGCATCAATTTATTTTTAGAATTCAATATTTCGTTCAAAAAGTTTAATAAGTTTAATTTAATTCATTAGATTAATTTTATATTTTTTTTGTAATCCTTAAATTATTTGATATAAATAAATTTTTGGAAATTAAAAAAATGTAAAAAAAATGTAACCGTTAAACACAGCACCTAGGCAGAACCAAATTGTGAGAGGCCAGCATGCCGACCCNTTNTTCACCAATGCTGCAATCGTAGAGTGAATTTCTGGCCAGCAGCTTTGGCAACTTCACTCAGACCTACTTTGCCGATCACTCCGAGCTTTGGAGCCATGATCAAATCAATCGTGAGCTTTGGAGCCAGAAGTGGACGCCGAGGTCTCTACGGCAGTACTTGCTTAACCAGATTCAGTTCAGCAGCCAAGGCTATCTACTTTTTGACGACACAGT
>NYTS01000014.1 GCA_002683655.1 Deltaproteobacteria bacterium | reverse complement strand
TGAGTGGCCTAAAGATTGGGCTGGGCGAGATGTGTTGACCCGGATCAAGCTGGCAACACTAAACCAACCGGTCGTGGTAGCTGGACGTTTCGGAGATTTCTCAGTTGGAGGGGGTCTTAACTTCTATGCAGCCCACATCGAGTTGGAACGGGAGGTGGTTTACAGTGGTAATGACAGCTTCTCCGTAACTCTTGGGGGTAAGGGAACTGCTAATGGTTATAACGCATCGATTCTCTACGACACAGGAACAATAGCNGCAGCAGCGAATTATACCTCTCGCTTCACAGTCAGTGGAGAGGGAGATGCTAAATTTGATACCAGTAAGGCTCCTCCAGTTTTTACAAACCTTTTTCCAGATGGTGGAATCTCTGTCGACATCAAGTACCCGGATCTACTAGAAATGGCTATTTCTTTGAAGTCCTTTTCTTCAGGAGATGGCTACATCCCAGGTGCTTATGCAATTGAAGCTGGACTGTTGCGTAGTGGCTGGTCTGCCTACGATGAGGTCTTAATCCGATACGACAAAGGGTTGCCAGGTGATGGGACAACAGTGATCAAGCAGAACTGGGAAGACGTAATTGACTATAAGATTGGTGGTTTCTACACGTTCACTGACTATTTGAAGGTCCGAGGAGGCTATTACAAAACAGCTAGTCCGATTCCAGAGTCTACACTNGGACCAACCACTCCAGATGGGGCTGGAAGAAATAGTTTNTTTGTNGGTGCTGGCTANAAGCGTCGAGCTTTCTTAATGGACTTGGCCTACCTGGTGAGTGACTTTCTGCCCAGTGAGACAAGTACTAATCCAGATCTGACTGGTAAGTACAAGGGAACTGCCAACGTGATGCAGTTGAGTGCCGGTTATTCATTCTGAGTTGCCAAGAGTGGAATAAGCTCCGCAAAACAGGCAGATGTTATGGGCAGTCGGAAAAAGACGATTGCCCAAGAGCGTTTGTATTGTTTCACCCTTCTTGCTGATGAACTTCATCGTTCCCACCCAACCAATTCCTTCTGCGATTCGTCTTCTCGACAATAATGCGTACAACTGCTCTCTTTTCTTGAAGAAAATGCAGATTCCCACTAAAAAACGACTGCATTGGAGTGTAGACTCTCCCAGAATCCTATAACCACCTCACTAAAAAAAGAACTTCGGAATATAGTCATGGAACGACGTAAACTTTCTGCAGAGCAACTGGTTAAAATCTACAGAGGTCGGCAGGCCGTCAAAGGTGTCTCGCTGGAAGTCGAGCAGGGTAGCATTGTGGGCCTGCTGGGGCCTAATGGCGCTGGCAAGACAACGACTTTCTACATGATCGCTGGAGTGGTCCGTCCGGATCGGGGCACGATTTATCTAGATGAGACTGAGATCACGCATTATCCCATGCACAAGCGGGCGCGTTATGGGATCGGTTACCTGTCGCAGGAACGCTCGATCTTTCGGAAGCTGACCGTTGAAGACAACCTGATGGCGATTCTTGAGTTGTTACCCACCAGCAAGACCGAGCGAAAAGAACGTCTGGAGATGTTGTTGGAAGAGTTAGGGATTGCTCATGTTCGACATCTCAAGGGCTACGCGCTCTCTGGGGGAGAGAGTCGTCGTACTGAGATTGCCCGTGCGCTGGTGCTGGAGCCTTCAATCATCCTGCTGGATGAGCCCTTCGCAGGTGTTGATCCGATTGCCGTTGCAGACATCCAGGAGACGGTTCGACAGCTCGCACGGCGCAATATTGGGGTGTTGATTACAGATCACAACGTCCGAGAGACCTTTGGTATCATTGATCGGGGCTACATCATGAACGAGGGTACACTCTTGGTCAGTGGAACACCGGAAGAATTGTCGAAAGATGAGCAGGCAAGGAAGGTTTATCTGGGCGAGACTTTCACTTTTTAAGAGCAAATTGAGCAAATTTTATATTTTCCTCTAGCAATTTAAATGCCAATCGATTAGGGTATTGCCTACTTTTGGAAAAGACTCGCCAAGACCAACCGGATTGTTGGTAACATCCCCTCAATTTCCCAGCCGAGACGTCCTATGGCCATGCACATGAAGCTGCAAATGAAGATGACGCAGCAGCTCATCATGACCCCGCAGCTCCAGCAGGCAATTAAATTATTGCAGCTGTCACGCGCCGAACTGGAAGAACTGATTGAACAGTCGCTTGTTGAAAATCCTGTGTTGGAGGAGTCGATGGACATCGACACCTATCCCAGCGAGGAACAGCGGGAGATGACGACAGAGCAGACTGAAGTGCCGGTCAGTGAAGAGACCTACGAAACAGCTCGAGAAGAAGAGAAAGAGGAGACGACTGCCCAGGAAGAGGTGGACTGGCAGCAGTATGTGGAGCAGGTCGATCAGTATGGTCAGTACCAGGACCGACGAATTCGTAGCGGTGGCGACGATGATGAGCTTCCTTCCCTGGAAGCCACGTTGGCCCAAGACGAATCGCTGCAGGACCACTTGTTGTGGCAAGTGGGTTTGGTGCGCATGAGCAAGCTGGAGGTTGAGGTAGCTCACTACTTGGCTGGCAATATTGCTGATAATGGCTACCTAGTCACAAGCATTCGAGAAATTTTGGAAGGTAATCCAGAATTACAAGATCGAATTCTGGAGGCGCTTGATAGTGATGACCTCACGGTCGAGCGTGAATTAGACGATTACTGGATGGACCTGCGCTACCAGCAGGAAAAAGCGGCGATGGGAGATGGTAAACGAAAGTCTCGCCGAGGAAAGAACCTACCTCCACCACCAGTTTTTGAGGAAGAAGAGTTAGAGGAAGATCTGGAGAACAGGGTACAGGTTTCCCCTAGAGCTGCTGCCTTCGTGGAAGAGGTGCTCTTTCAGCTTCAGACCTTTGATCCCAATGGAGTGGGAGCTCGCAGTTTGCAGGAATGTCTGCTGATTCAACTGCGCTTATTGGGCCGGAGTGATGAACTGTGCTATCGAATCGTTGAGCATGACATGGAGCTGCTGGAATGCAAGGATCTGAAACGAATTGCACGTCGTCAGAAGCAGGATCTGGAGCGAGTGTTGGAGGCCTACCGTGAAATCATGGCACTGGAGCCCAAGCCCGGTCGCTCTTTCACCCCTCCGCCTTCCCACCACTACATCATCCCCGACGTCTTCATCTACCAAGTCAACAATGAATATAAGGTAGCTCTCAACGCTCACGGCATGCCGCGGTTGCGTATCAGCAACTACTACCGGGAGCTTGTGGACAACATGGCAGAAGACGGCAACTTGACGAAGGAGTACATCCAAGAGAAAATAAAAGCGGGCCAGTGGTTGATGAAGAGCATCGAGCAGCGACAGAAGACGATCTACAAGGTGACCAAGAGTATTCTGCGATTCCAGCGAAGTTTCTTCGAAAAAGGCATCCACTACCTCAAACCGCTGGTACTCAAGGATGTAGCGGAGGACATTGATGTGCATGAGTCAACGGTTAGTCGTATTACGACCAACAAGTACGTACATACGCCGCAGGGCATCTTTGAACTGAAATATTTTTTCACCAGCGGCATTGATCAGGAGCAGGGTGAAGCCGTCTCTTCCAAGCGGATCAAGGACATGATCCAGCAGATGGTCCAGAACGAAGACGTGCGTTCCCCCTATACAGATCTGCAGATTGCGGATATCCTGCAAAAACGCAGTTCCATCAAAGTTGCACGCCGTACGGTTGCCAAGTATCGGGAGGCACTCAATATCCTGCCTTCCAATAAACGCAAACAATTGTTCTGAGAAAGCAGTTATGGGTATTTTCAATCGTTTCGTCAACGTCCTGCGCGCCAACGCTAACGCCGCATTGGACCAAGCTGAAGATCCGGAGTTGATGCTGACACAGATGATCAGCGATCTGGAAACCCAAAAGAGAGAGGCCAAGCAGCGAATGACTGAAGCGCTGGCCCTGCAAAAACGCTTTGAGCGTCAGACTGAGCAGGAAGAAGCTGAGGCGCAGAAGTGGGAAGACAAGGCTGTGCTGGCGGTACAGAAGGGCAAAGATGATTTGGCGAAAGACGCTCTGATGCGCAAGAAAGAGCACGCTCGTCGTTCCGAAGAATTCCGACAACAGCTTGCTTCACATGCTCGCAACTCGGATTTACTCCGAGATGGCTATCAGCAACTGGAAGACAAGATCGAAGAGATCAAACGTAAGAAGAGCTTGCTCGTTGCCAAGCAGAAGCAGGCAGAAGCCCAGGAGCAGATTTACCAAACGATTGAGGGGCTTGGAGACAACGTCGGCGCAATGGAGGCAATTGACCGGGCAGAAGAGAAGATCGAGCAGATGTCAGCACGGGCGGAGGCGTATCAGGAGCTGAGTCTGGAAGACAGTCGCGAAAGTCTAGATAAAAAATTCAAGGAGCTAGAGCACGAATCTCCAGATATGGATGACGAACTCATGGCCCTTAAGCAACGAGCCCTGCCGGATGCCCAGAAAAAGCTACCTGAGAACACGACCGCTCCAGAGGCCCCAGCTGAAGAGGAAGACAAACCGATTATTCCTCCAGTCAGCAACATCGGCATGTTTGGTAAAATGAAGTAACTCCCTCTCGAGTC
Organism: Deltaproteobacteria bacterium; assembly: GCA_002683655.1. GTDB lineage: Bacteria > SAR324 > SAR324 > SAR324 > NAC60-12 > JCVI-SCAAA005. The sequence goes on along the minus strand of NYTS01000014.1, from coordinate 1,776 downwards.
GACGTTCAGCCCCTACGCAGTGGTGGTTGACGTCGACGTCGGCCTTCCTCCCGTCGTGTCACTGTAGATTTCTGCTGCATCGGCACTCCCAGCGCAACCTCCTGATTCATCAATAGTGGTCTCAAGATTGGAACCGAACTCAGGGGCACTTCCTGGTCGCACTGTATCAGGCACGCAATGATCCGCTCTCGGGTTGATTCATCCAGAAACAAGCTACGTAACTGCACCCACTCAATACTTTCCCAATCCAGCTCTTGGGAAGGAGCTTTTTCCTTGCGCATAGGGATACTCCTGATCTGAAGAATATTCATCCATGAAGTATGTTGGGCTGTCCGATTCAGTTACGAGAAAAGCATTGATGTACTGAAGGGAGGCATACCCAACTCGTCAGCGTTGCCACCACAGCAACAAGAAGTTACTATGTTTAGGGCGATTTGCTGACTCATTGAAGCTGCACGTGCAATTGTTGGACTGTTTTCTCTTTCAACTCAATGGAACGTTGCAGATGGAGTTCAACCGTGTCGACAAAGGGGAGTTTTTCAAACTGCTGTAGAATGCTAGCAATGTGAATCGAGTCCATCAGTAACAGGATCAGGTTGGCACCAGTGGGGGTGAGCTGCATCTGCTCCAGCCAGGATTCTCCCAAGGCGTTTGAAATCGTATCCAGGTAGTCAATGTTCACACGAGGACGAGCTGCAATATCAGCTTCCCAAGCTCTACGAGCTTGCTCGAATTGTAGATCAACTGGGGGATTCTCCTCACGGTGTTGTTCCAGGCGGGTTTCCAGTTGTCGCAGTTCCTGGCGCAACTGATCTCGTCGTGATTCCCAGTGATGAATAGTGAAAACTCCACCTGCAATACTGAGCAGCACGAACAAGACATCCACCCAACGAAGGATACGTTTGAGTGAAATTCGCGGACGATACCACTGAAAACTCTTCTTGGGATGTAGTGTTTGTAGAATTTGTTGAAGCAGGGAACGGTTCAGTTCTCCGTTGTCATCGACTAAGCCTTGTTCCTGCTAGAGAACTTGATCAAGCAGATCTTCCCGCCAGAGTTCCTCGGTTTGACGTTCCCACTGGGGTAGAGACCAGAGTTGTTGCAGGCTTCCAACATCCCAACGAAGGATTGTAGTCTGTTTCAAGCCTTTGAGAAGCTAGTTCCCTTCGGTGGGTAGGGTCTGGAACCAGGGTTGCCGGTAAGACCTGTAGCGGACGTGATCGTCCGGGGTTGGCGCAGTTGCGTCGTTTAGACAAATGAAGTAATCTCCGAAATTTGGAGAACTAACGATGCAATGTCCTCCCTGCGCTCATCCTGACTCTATTCGCTATGGCACCAGCCGGGGTGTCCAACGCTACCGTTGCCAAGCCGGCCGACGAATCTTTCAGACGCTCCGGCGTGGCAAAGATCCAGCCCTCAAGCAACAGGCCTGTCAACTCTATCTCGAAGGGATGGGGATGCGAGCTATCGGTAGGGTTCTCGGCATCCATCATAAGACGGTCTCTCGCTGGTTGGTGTAAGCTGCCCAAGCACTCCCGGCAAGCCTACCACAGACCGAAGCTTGCTCCTTCATCGAAATCGATGAACTCTGCACTTTCATCGTTAAAAAAATCTCAATGTTGGCTCTGGCTAGCGGTGGACTCCATCTTTGGCAAGGTCCTCGGCTTTGTCTGTGGAAAAAGGACGATCAAAACTGGTAAGATCCTTTGGCAGCAGATCAAGCACCTACCGACGACGGGCTATGGCACGGACATGCTGAAGTTCTACGAGAATTTC
>NYTS01000013.1 GCA_002683655.1 Deltaproteobacteria bacterium | reverse complement strand
AAAGAGAGCGGAGCGACCGAACCGGGACCCCCCCAGGTTCGGTTACTCTATGTTCAGGAACATGCAAAACACCATTAGCATCATCACTTTAGTGCTTTTTCTCATTGTACTCAATTCTGCTATAATAACAGTAGGACCACACTCCGGTGGACAAAGAGAGCGGAGCGACCGAACCGAGCGGAGCGACCGAACCGGGAACCCCCCCAGGTTCGGCTACACTATCTCTCAAGGGGGCGACTCGTCTACTTATCTACTTTAACACCCCCCCACACTGCAGACTCACGAACAAGCAGTTTGCGATGCTCAAGGAACTTGTGTTTAGCCAAAGGTTTAGTGAGNGCGTCTGCAGTGTTCTTCGAAGTAGGGATGTAGATAAGTTTAATCTCCCCCATCTTCTGGTAGTCAGTCAAAAAATGAACTCGGCGGTCAATGTGCTTAGTGCGTTTGCAAGAGTTGAAATCCTGGGCCAGATTCACACAAGCGGAGTTATCCACGTAGATCGGCGTAGCAGCCGGATGAGCGTTATCCGTAATCTCCGCGAGGAAGTAACGCAAGGCTATCACTTCAGTACCACATGCGCTAGCAGCATAATATTCAGCTTCCGTGGAAGAGAGCGAAGTGACGGGCTGGCGCTTGGAGGCCCACAGAATCAGGCCGCCAGCTAAGTAAACCAAGAATGCGGAAATCGAACGGTAGGCCAGCCAATTAGANTCAGAAAGGCCAGTCATNCTCTCCTTCAAAGGAGAATAGACAGTTTTGAGCTGTCGTTCAATGTGGTCACCTCCATAATTAACTCCGTGGTCAATAGTAGTCAGTAAATAGGAAAGGAGAATCTCCGCGGCATCGCAGTGTCGCGCGGTAGGATTATCCAAACACTGGCACAGGATTCCAGTAATCCAAGCACAATCCGCTCGGACAGTAGTAACAACATAAAGTATAGCAGGCACCAAAGACCGGTATCGTTCAGCGCGAGTCCGAAGCGCTTGATACTCGGGGGAACCCACTGCCGGAAGTTCAAGATCAATGAGTTCGACAGCCGACTCCATAGCGGGGACTAAGGACTGTCGCGAAGGNGTTCCNTACTTTTGAACNAATTTGTTAATTGCCTTTTCCGAATGNAGTTTAATGGTCTGATTCTCGAAGTCCACTGTAAAGTTAACTCCCAGCATAAAATCAAGGTCTGCNTCCTCTATAGCACCNTCGACAGCGCTCTTGTAATGACGAAAGAACCGATCGTACAGACGGGCACTATTGCCGATAACTAGGAAGTCATCAACCCAAGTTCCAANAAATATGTACTCATCGCCTTCAACACNAAAGAAAACGGCCTCGTCTTGACGACTCTGTGTGAGATTACANCCGTCCTTGTTGGTCAACGTGCGCTTGACAAAATTAAAGAANGAGCGTGGTGCCGAAGGAAGACCNTAGGCTGCCTTTAGGCAAAATGCGAGTTCGCCACATCCGAGTATATCACCGAGCTCTCTCGGTACATTAACCAGGACTTGCGTCCCCAATTCATTCGGTTCAAACAAGAACGCGGCACCTGTATCAATCTGTTTGGCATAGGTAAAGCCATTAATGCAGGACTGTGCGCAAATAGCNCGAATGTTTGGCCACCGTACNGTCTGACTAAAGTTCTCAAAGTAGTGTTCGCCCTGTTTGACGGCGTATTGGTGANCCAAGATGATAATACGAAGTTTTGCGCGTTGGAAGCGATTTTTCTTGTCGGTNTTAACAGTGAACAAGGTGCGCATGTTGAGAGCGTGTAGATCCTGTGTGATCTGATCCCACGAGGTGCCATGAAGCACCTGTTGTTTAATCCACGCCTGACATTCACGCTCGACAGCGTACTTGTACCCCATTGGTACGNCCCAATTAGGGGACTCCATGGCGCTCTTAATGTCCGTAGGCACAGGAAGACTCATGTCGAATTCGCCAGTCTTCGAATTCGTGATCTTGCCGGTGACGATNGGCGAATGGAGCTCATCCAAATCNACTGTAGCTGAGAAGGCATCGATGCATGTGCCGTACGTGATCTCGCCGGTGGAAGTGGTGTCATCTGTAAGCATCTGAGGCGAAGTGAGGGAGTATGAGGTCGCTAACAGGGCATCAATGGTGCGATTATCCTCATCTGAAGCTTCTCTCTCGGTCTCGTCGCATTCCTGTGCAGCAGCTTCATTGTCTTCCGCACTGGTCTCAATTTCCTCAGCAATTGCCCTCATGCGAGCTCCTCGAGTGGCTCTTGCCGGGTTTCCCTCAACAATCGGNACCGTAATATCGGAACAAGGTCCAGAGTGATTGTAACCCAGATCGCATTCAGCCCTGCTACAGTGTCCGGCATTCCATTCTCCACGANTAGTTCCGGTACTAACTGTGCCGTGATTCTNNTTGAGTGCTGCCTTCGGCTTCGNTGCCGACGAGGTTCGAGTATTCGTGATAACTGGCGATGGAGACTGGAGCAATGGTGGCGCCTTGAATGGCGAATAAGATGTTTCCGAAGCAAATGATCCACGCGATTGTGGCGTAACCGAAGCAAATGTAGCCGGTGGCGTAGCCGAAGCAAATGATCCACGCGATTGTGGCGTAGCCGGTGAATTGGCAGCCGTAGTGAGATGCATAGACGGTACCGGACTAAGTTCACTGCGTACGTTCTCCGTGTCCTGCTCTCCAGTAGCAGGGGTGGTGACTTGCTGTGCTGGAGCGTGAGCGTGCTGAGCAATAAGTGGGGCTACATCGTCGCCATCTGGATCCCAGGTAATTGTGTGTGCTATTTCCGTGGCAAGGTTGGTGTTGACACCTGACCCCCCCATGCTACGGAATGGCATCACATCGGGGTAACAAACCACATCGTCACGCACGTGAACACGATTAGTCCGTATGCAAAGGGCCCTGGTGCCCTTTCCGAGGGGGCAAGGGCCAAAATTCACGTAGTCCTCGGCATGCACATCGAACTTGTGAGTCCGGGTCTCCACGGGTTTGAGCATTTTAAGCAGACATCCGAACCGGAAAATTTGGCTGATGTCCGGCTTGACCCCAGCAACCATCTCGTGCCGGGTCTTCCAGCCCAGGGATTCAACCGGAACCACATTGTATATCGCGCTTGAGAATTCAATCGCATAAATCACATACTTGCTCGGGACATTGCTNTCGTGCAAGATAACGATTACCATGCGCTGAAGCGTTTGATTGTAACGCTCAACCAATCCATTCTGCTGATGCACGTACGGGGCGGTAAAGAACTGAACTATTCCAGAATAGAGCGCAGCTTCCGTAAAGAGTTTAGCCATGTATTCACGTGCACGGTCACTGCGAAGAGCAAATGTCGTGGAAGGCGGGGAGTACCTGTCGGTGATGTTCAAGTACCACAACGTATTAGAAAGCGCACTACGGGCAGTGCGAAGAGGCGAGCACTTGATCAGAGCGTGCGACGTTGCATGATCCACAAAGGCATGACCGTGAAACTTCTTCTTCTCACCACGGCACTCAATGGTAAATTCAAGCCAGTCCATTGATGCTGCTTCTCGAAACTTTTCTGCGCGTTTGCCATCAATGGATGGGTGTGACGGGGCACGTTGCTTGCCTGCCACTGCGCTCGGATTCCATTTCAAGTCTTTAAGAGAATTAGGAACCGTATCGGGACAATTGGATCCAATGGTGTTATCCTTCAAATGCTGAAGCGAGCGAGGNGCCAGTCCACACATGGCGCGAGTCCAATGCTTAAAATCCAATTCGATTGCTTCCTGCCCCTGCTTGCCTCGAGAGGCGTAGACCACACTGGCTGCATTAGCATTAACCTTCCGTGTGGCTGTGACCAAAGACTTGGGAAGGGGACGAACCGCTGTGCTGCGCGGCTGAATCTCGTTGCGAAAGTGTATGCGTTTGCATCTAAGAGTGTTGGTTTCAGTCACGCATGGAACAGTGGCGCCACTCGTCAATCGTATAAAACANTCGTCCTCAATGGAGGTATAGACACCAAGATGTTTAGCAAACCATACCGCGCTGAGCAGAGGCTCGCGTAACCCTGGCACCACCAGAGCGTGTACATTGTCGTACCACTCGATGGTTGAGTCAGCNTCATCTAACTCGAATCCAACAGAAGTGTAACCAGAGCCGGTACTAGAGGCCGAACCCGAAATGCCGTTCACCTGGTATTGATGCGATTTACTGTCCCAGGAGTGGAATACGTTCGTAAACGGAAAGAGATTGAGTCCCGCGCAGGAGTCCCATGCGATNCCTTTGGATTTTCCAATACTTAAGGCCGCAGGGTAAGCATCCATGCGGATCCGGTTTTTCGGATCCACGTGCATATCAACACGAATGGGTTCTGCCGACACGACCTCCTGCGACATTGGGAGGCGTGTATTGGTGGCTCCAGTCACCTGGAATTGCGAAAAAAGAGAAAGCATCAAGATAAGTCCAGCGCTGGAAAGGAGTAGTGCCACCAGGGCTTTGACGAAGACGTACACGTAACGGATGGAAGTGTCCATAAGATCCGCAAATGGTGAAATGGTCGAGCTCTCAGTGTGCTCAACCGCAGCAAGATTGGCCGGCACCATGTTTGGAAATTCGAGCTCGGCCATATTGGCCTCGACTCGTGGAGGCAATGTCTTCTGGAANTCACGAAGACTGGTCTGTACCGACATAGGTTTGGTCTTCAAAAGTTCCTCACACTTCTCATCCAATTTTTGGTGATTCTCCGGAGTAGTATCTGAGCGACGCATCGTATGGTTAAGAAGATAGCAATTGCGGTACCAGTGGTTGTCGTTATCGCAAAGATTGCATCCCTGCCTATTGCTTCCACGTCCACGTCCGGCGAAGCCGTTACCACGACCTCCCTTTCCTTTGCCTTTGCCTTTGCCTTTGCCTTTTCCAAGTTGTGCCTGCAGTCCATCGATTTCACTATCAAAAGTTAGCCCAAGAGTCTTCTCGAAAGTTTTGGCAACCTTGATAATTCCATCCAAATTGTAGTCCTTTTCCGAAATTTTCCCAACTAAATGAGTTTTGATTTCCGCCATGGAACATCCCTGGGCAAAAATAGCCACCAGGGTGTGATCATCCAACGGGTTCACTAACTCCTCGTTCTGCTGAGACATCCGGTCTCCAAATTCAGCAACAGTCTCCTCAGGGCTCTGTTTGATTTTGAGAATATCCAATTTAGTGACTGTCCTGGAAGTGCTGTCTCCAGGCCCTAAATTCTCGTAGAAATAGACTGCAGCCTTGAGTCCATCCTCAAAGTATGAGCTGCCAGCAAGCGTCTTCTTGACACTGGTGAGACTGTCGTGTATGGTAAGATTGAAAACATGATAAAGCTGTGCATTAAACTCCTGAAAAGCCCCTCTGGTTCTGTCTCCACCTCCAGCCTGTAAGGTCAGTGTCAAAATAACTGATCCCACGTGTAATTCAATTTCCTCCAACTTCAAATGAGCATTAGTTTTGATATATCTGAGTGTCTTTTCGACCTGTTGATAAAACTTCGAAGCTACTGTCAGTCCAGTGATGGCAGAAATGAGTCCTGCCAGCCATATCTCGTAATTCTTTCTATTCAGTTTGTCACAGTGACCAAAAACTTTGCCCAAAGTCAATGTTGAGCTTCCTGTACTTGAAAATCCGCTTGATCCAGGTGTTCCAGGATCATTTTGAGTGTCTGGGGTGCCTGGCATGCCTGAAACCTCCGCTACCATGTTCAGGAACATCCAAAACACCATTAGTTTAGTGAAAGAATCATTACTTTAGTGACTTTTCTCATTGTACTCGATTCTGCTATAATAACAGTAGGACCACACTTCGGTGGACAAAGAGGGCGGAGCGACCGGCCCGGACGCTCCGGACAGGACGACCGAACCGGGACCCCCCAGGTTCGGTTACTCTATCCCCCAGGGGACGACTTATCTACTTTAACACCAAAACATTTTGCCCCGGGGTCTCGTCTTAGGCCCGAGTGCTTTTGAATGCGAGGCCTGCCGTCCAAATTTCAAGCCGTAGTCTTTTTTGCCTCCAAAGTGCTGCACGTGCACGAGTGACGACGTCTGAGTAGCAGGAGAACATGCCATCTTCATTCGACGCAGCATTTGCCATGCAATTTCTCCAGCCATTGCAAATGGACCCAGTGAGTGATCAATTGGAAGGTTTGAATGGCCCTGAGCAAATGGAAGCTGCAAACAACTCTGGGCAACAACAGGACGCTCCCGATTCCGGTTATCATACGAGCGCGCAGACTTCCTCCTCAGTCGCTTCATGTGCCAACACTGTGACAGTTCAAGGGGTCAGTTCAAGGTCTGCTGCTCAGTTCTCCCTAGCAAGACGTGCACAACCTGGTGGTGGTACGGTGCTTGTGCCAAGGACCATAAATAGGAAAACACTAGCCGAGCTTGGAGGACTACCAGCGACGGAGCATGCCAAGCATGCAGGAACCCATTTTGCCTGGCAAATGCTGCGTCGAATGAAGATGGCATGTTCTCCTGCTACTC